>CANFRP010000026.1 GCA_947449535.1 Actinomycetota bacterium
AATTCACGTCTTCGCGAACTCTCGATCGAGCGATGCGCGAAGGCAGGTATTCAACTTCGTACTCCACCAATTGGTCTCTGCACCGACAATGGCGCGATGGTTGCGGCATTGGGTTCACTAGCTGTTATGTCAGGTCAACCTGCCAGTGAAGTCGGAATTGCTACTGATTCGTCGGCAGGGATTAAAAAAGTTATTTGGTAGGGGCGAATTCAAGTTTTCGAGAAACTATTTTTTTAGCTCTAGCTTCACTTACCTCAAATATCCGCAAGGCATAACCCAACGCATGATCAGCTTCGGCAGGTGACATGGACTCTGTTACATGAACCGCCGTGAGTAGACCTGCCAAGGTGTAGGCATAGAGATGCAATCTATTATCGAAATCGGTTTTAGCAATCTCACCCCTTCGCGCAAGTTCTTTAAATACATCTCGCCCAGGTCCGGAAACTGCGTTAATAATAAATTCAGGGTTGCTCAAAGTGTTATGAAGAATCTTCGCGAAGAGTGGATGGGTCTGCTTGATCCAAAAGAGTTTTCGAGCTGAATCAATAACGACTTCAAGACTTTCAGTCGGATGTTTTCCGTTATAAGACCAGAGAACCCATTCAGACCAAATTTGCGACATCGCCTCGGTAAAGAGCGCTTCCTTATTGGGAAAGTATTTGTAAATAGTGGTGGGGGAAAATTGAGCGATCGAAGATATCTCCTCGATCGTCGCTGCTGGACCAATCTCGGCAAGGATCTTTTGGGCGGCTAAGACCAAGCTCGCCTTATTACGGGCGGTATAGGCAGCCTGCCGACTGGGCTGGGCCGCCTTCTTCTTTGTCGCCATAACTCAATTTTAGGGAGGGAATCTTCAGAAGCGGGAGAGCCCCGAGGGGGGATTTGGGAAGAATGGCTTAATTTCCCAAGTATGGAATAATATTCCAATCTTCGGAAGGGAGCCTAAGTGTCTGACTTTTACTTTGACGACCCAATTGAAGAAGCTCCTGTACATCGACGGAGAGTCTCGCCCGTCCTAGCCTCAATCATGCTTTTGATTGCCACAACGGTCTTTTTTAAGACGACCCTTGCTGCCAATATTTCAATCGGAACGGGTGTACCAGTTGAATTTGGCCAAGGTGTTGCCGTTACTGCCGCATGCTCAGGTTCTTCCGTATTAACCATGACCCCAGCGTCAACTTTTGTAAATTCATCAGGCGGGGGAGCTCATTACTTTACCGGGGTCACAGTTTCTGGGATACCTTCCAATTGCTACGGAGTCGATTTCAGTATTTCAGCATATGGAAACACTGGCGGTGCGCTCGCTATATTCAATTCTTCTTCAACGGTTGCTTCCATTTGGGATAATGCTGGCATATTTCAAGGTGGCCTCGGAAGTTCCGGCACAATGATTTCAAGTTCGTCTGGTTCTTTTACAGTGACATTCGCTTCACCGGTTGCTCTTGCTTCAGCCGTATATAAATTGTCTCTTCAAAGCGGCGCACATTCTGCGCTTGATTGCTCTTCTGGTGGCACATGTACTTATGGAAATACTGGTCCTGGTGGCGGAATCATTATTTATGTTAATGCGGGTGGATTTAATTGTGGCCCAACAGTGTCAAATACCTGTCGCTATTTGGAAATGGCGCCAGCGTCATGGGCTTCAGGAGACCGTGGATCGCCGTGGGCGATGGTGGGAAAGACAAGTACATCCGTTAATCCAGCAAATGGAATAACCGCTGACGCAACTGCCAATGGATCAATTACGGGTATCGGACTCGGATATATCAACTCACTTAATATTGTTGCCCAGGGCAACGACGCGACTTCTGCGGCAGGAGCTGCTCGCAGCTATAACGGTGGAGGTAAGACGGATTGGTTTTTGCCTGATTTGGCAGAGCTCACTCAAATATGTAAGTACATCAGCGGGCAACAGGGAACCCCTGACTCAACAAAATGCCTTGGCATTCCAAACACCACTTCCGTTCTGGGCATTTATTCAGGGAGCTACTGGTCCTCTTCCGAGAAGGATGCAAGCAATGCTTGGTATTTAAATATGATGGACACCTATTCTCAGACTTACTACACCGTCAATAACAGCAAAGCCAACAGCTATAACGTCCGCCCAATTCGATCCTTCTAGCCTTTCTTGACCCGGGCTGGGACGAATTTCCCGCTCAGCCCCGCCCAAGTTGCAGCCTGGCTTGCCCCCCTTTAAAGTTGGCTTTAGCACTCTCGGCCTTCAACTGCTAACTCAGCGGTGGACCGGGCAGTGAAGGTAAATCCGACTTATAGAAGGAGCGAACCATGGCCGTTGCCATCAAGCCACTAGAAGACCGTCTTGTCGTTAAGGCAAACGAAGCTGAGCAGACAACTGCATCAGGACTTGTAATTCCAGATACCGCTAAAGAGAAGCCACAAGAGGGAACTGTTGTTGCAGTAGGCCCAGGTCGCTTCGATGATGGCGTCCGCGTACCAATGGATGTCAAAGTTGGCGATGTCGTTCTTTATAGCAAGTACGGCGGAACTGAAGTGAACGTGAAGGGCGAGGATTACCTCGTACTTTCTGCACGCGACGTTCTCGCAATTATTGAGAAGGCCTAACCCAGATGGGAAAGAGTCTTCAATTCGACGAGGCTGCTCGTCGTGCGATGGAGCGTGGAGTCAACATTCTTGCTGACACCGTCAAGGTAACACTTGGACCTAAGGGTCGTAACGTTGTTATCGCGAAGTCATACGGGCCACCTCTTATCACTAACGATGGTGTCACCATCGCAAAAGAGATTGAGCTATCTGATCCGGCCGAGAACATGGGCGCACAACTTGTTAAGCAAGTTGCGGAAAAGACCAATGATGTCGCTGGCGATGGCACAACCACCGCAACAGTTTTGGCACAAGCAATGGTCAAGGAAGGTCTTCGTAACCTTGCTGCCGGAGCCCAGCCAATGGGAATCAAAGCGGGAATCGAAGCTGCAGTTGCTGCAGTCTCCGAAGAGCTTCGCAAGAACTCAACTGCTGTAAATAACAAAGCTCAGATCGCAGATGTTGCGACCATCTCAGCACAAGACAAAGTCATTGGCGAACTCATCTCCGAAGCAATGGAGAAGGTCGGCAAGGATGGCGTTATTACTGTTGAAGAGTCATCAACAACTGGCGTAGAACTCGTCTTCACTGAAGGAATGCAGTTCGATAAGGGCTACATCTCTCCATATTTCGTTACTGATAACGATCGCATGGAGACAATTCTGGAAGATGCTTACGTACTTATCTCCGGTCAGAAGATCTCTGCAATTGGCGAGATCCTTCCTGTCCTCGAGAAAGTCGCTGCAGCTAACAAGCCACTATTGATCATCGCCGAAGACCTCGAAGGTGAAGCACTTTCTACCCTCGTCGTTAACCGCATGCGCGGCACTTTCACTTCAGCAGCAGTACGTGCTCCTGGTTTTGGCGATCGTCGTAAGGCTATGTTGCAGGACATTGCAATCCTTACTGGCGGACAGGTCATCTCAGCAGAGGTCGGCCTCAAGCTCGAAGCAGTAACACTCGACCTACTTGGTAAGGCACGTCGCATCGTGATTACTAAAGACTCCACCACCATCGTTGATGGCGCTGGCGATAAGGCCGAAGTTGCAGCTCGCGTTAGCGAAATCCGCAAGGAACTCGAAGGCATTGAATCTGACTGGGATCGCGAAAAACTCCAAGAGCGCGTTGCAAAACTCGCTGGTGGCGTCTGCGTAATTCAGGTTGGTGCGCATACTGAAGTTGAACTCAAGGAGAAGAAGCTTCGCCTCGAGGATGCAATCTCAGCTACTCGCGCAGCGGTCGAAGAAGGAATCGTTGTCGGCGGCGGCGCAGCACTCGTGCATGCAGCAGCTGTTCTCGACAAGGATCTCGGATTCGAAGGCGATGCAGCAGTAGGCGTTCGCCTAGTTCGCAAAGCTTGCGATGAGCCACTTCGTTGGATCGCAGAAAATGCAGGCCAAGAGGGTTATGTCGTAGTCGCAAAGGTCCGCACCATGAAGCCAAACGAAGGTTTCAATGCTGGTACCGATGTCTACGAAGACCTCGTCAAGGTTGGCGTTATCGATCCAGTAAAGGTGACTCGTTCCGCTCTTGCTAACGCTGCATCAATCGCAGCAATGTTTATCACCACAGAAGCGCTCGTATTCGAGACTCCTGAGGCGACCCAAGCTGAAGCAGCACAAGGACATGGCCACAGCCATGGACCTGGTGGACACTCACACTAAGTAATTAGTAATAAAAAAAAGGGCTCCGTTACTGGGGCCCTTTTTTATTTCTCAATATAACTGAGAGACTTAACCATGGCCTTAATGACGCTCTCCATTGATTGTGGTGGCTTGAGTATTAAGGCATCTGTCTTAGATGAGGCCGGCACCATGCACGCTAATCCGATAGCTGTGCCCACGCCTTATCCATTGTCACCAGAAAAATTACTCCAAACAATTTCTGAGATCGCCGCCCAATTACCTAAGGCCGATCGCATCACTGTTGGCTTTCCCGGGATGATTCGCCACGGCGTTGTGGTCTTCACACCGCATTACATCAATCCCAAAGGCCCACGCACTAAAGCAGATCCAGATTTAGCAAAAGCTTGGGGCGGATTTGATTTACAGAGTGCCATATCTGCGCGAATGGGCGTGCCCACTCTTGTATTAAATGATGCCGAAGTTCATGGCGCCGGAGTTATCTCTGGCACCGGCTTTGAAGTTGTTCTGACTCTCGGCACCGGACTTGGTTGCGCTGTATTTGATGGCGGAAAGCTTGCGCCACATATTGAACTATCACATGCACCAATTCGTCGCTCCACCAGTTATGACACCTGGATCGGAGAGCACGAACGTCGTCGCCTGGGTGATTCATTCTGGTCGCGTCGCGTGCGCGACATGGTGGCAGATTTACGTCCCGTCTTTCATTGGGATCGTCTGTATTTAGGTGGCGGTAATTCCAATCGCCTAAAGCCCAGCACTCTCAAATCGTTAGGGGATGATGTAGTAATCGTTCCCAACGCAGCGGGTATTACGGGCGGCGTCAGGGCTTGGACTTTTTAATTAACTAGCTGAAGGAATCGTTAATTCTCGACGAGGTGCGCGTTGATTGATAATCGCTAAACGATCATCTTCAGAGAGACCGCCCCAAATTCCATAAGGCTCTTGAAGTGAGAGCGCTTGCTTGCGACAGGCTTGAATCACTGGACATGAAGCACACACAGCTTTTGCAGCGTTCTCGCGATTCTTACGACGTGGACCACGTTCGCCATCAGGATGGAAGAACATTTCGGTAGGTAGATCACGACAAGCGGCATCTTGCTGCCATTCCCATTCAGATGCGATGGGGCGAGGCAGACGAGCTAATTCATTCATCAACACACTCCAAACACTGGGTTCAAGACCGACAAGGTTCTATGTCAGTTGAACCGCCAGGCAAGGCGGGATATTCCCCAGATGTTGAGGGAGTGGGGTGGCTTTGATCACCTGATGGAGCGTGCAGGGTGGGCAAGTTGGGGGCGCTGGGGCGCTCGAATAGACTCGGCCAATGCTTGATGGCACCCGTGAAAAAGTAGCAATGCTCGGTCTGACTTACGACGACGTCCTATTGCTGCCTGATGAATCGGATGTAGTGCCCAGCGAAGTCGCCACTAACACACGCCTGACTCGCAATATCAATCTCTCTATTCCACTTGTCTCATCTGCCATGGATACCGTGACCGAAGCGAAGATGGCAATCGCGATGGCAAAAGCTGGCGGAATTGGAATCGTGCACCGCAATCTTCCGATTGAAGATCAGGTCAAGCACGTCAAGGAAGTTAAGAAATTAGGAATTGTCGGCGCAGCCGTCGGAGTGGGCGATGATGGTTTTGCTCGCGCGCAAGCTCTGATCGAAGCTGACGTTGATGTTGTTGTCGTGGATACCGCGCATGGACATCACCGCGCTGTATTAGATGCGATTGAAAGAATTAAGAAGGCTTATCCCCATATTGAAATCATCGGCGGCAATGTTGCTACTCGCGCAGGTGCACAAGCATTAATTAACGCCGGAGCAGATGCGGTTAAAGTGGGCGTGGGTCCCGGATCGATTTGCACTACTCGAGTAGTTGCAGGTGTGGGCGTTCCGCAGATCACCGCAATCATGGAAGCTCATAAAGCTTGTGTGAAAGCAGATGTACCGTTGATCGCAGATGGCGGACTTCAATATTCAGGTGATATCGCTAAAGCAATTACAGCTGGTGCTGATTCAGTAATGCTCGGTTCCTTGCTTGCTGGATGCGATGAATCACCAGGTGAATTAGTTGAACTAGCGGGCCGTAAATTTAAGGCGTACCGCGGAATGGGTTCACTCGGAGCGATGCAATCTCGCGGCGAGCAGAAGTCATATTCCAAAGATCGCTATATGCAAGATGATGTTTTGGCGGAAGACAAACTTGTCCCCGAAGGCATCGAAGGCAAAGTCGCGTATCGCGGCCCGGTCTCTGTTGTGGTGCACCAATTAGTGGGTGGATTGCGATCAGGCATGGGTTATGCGGGCGCAGCCACAATCGCTGATCTACAAAAGAACGGCACCCTTATTCAAATTACTGCAGCAGGACTACAAGAGAGCCATCCACACGATGTGCTCGATATTGCAGATGCCCCTAACTACGCTCGCAAAGGAAAGTAAGTCAGATGAACGAAATCGAAATCGGTCCAAGCAAGCGCGCCCGTCAGGCATATTCATTTGACGATATTGCCATTGTGCCAAGCCGTCGTACTCGCGACCCGGAGAATGTTTCTATTAATTGGCAGATCGATGCTTATAAGTTTGCACTACCAATGCTTGCAGCACCTATGGACTCTGTTGTTTCACCAGAGACTGCGATCGCTATCGGCAAGCTCGGTGGATTGGGTGTTCTCAACCTCGAAGGTCTATGGACTCGTCATGAGAACCCACGTATTCAATTAGGCGAGATTGCATCACTGCCACAAGAGCAAGCGATTCGTCGTATGCAAGAGTTGTATTCAGCTCCGATTCAGCCAGAGCTAATTAAGGCGCGCATCAAGGAAATTCGCGATGCCGGCGTAACTGTCGCTGCCGCGCTCTCACCACAGCGGACTGCTGAATTATCAAAGACTGTTGTCGATGCTGGCGTTGATATCTTCGTTATTCGCGGCACCACTGTTTCAGCAGAGCACGTTGCAGCCGAAGGCACAGCACTCAATCTTAAGAAATTTATCTACGAACTCGATGTTCCAGTCATCGTTGGTGGCTGCGCTACCGCAACAGGTGCTTTGCACTTAATGCGCGCTGGTGCTGCTGGCGTATTGGTTGGATTTGGTGGCGGCGCCGCCCACACCACACGTACTGTTTTGGGTCTTGCAGTTCCGATGGCATCAGCTGTTGCAGAAGTAGCTTCTGCACGCCGTGATTACATGGACGAATCTGGTGGACGCTATGTTCACGTTATTGCAGATGGCTCCGTTGGACGCTCTGGCGATATTGCTAAGGCGATCGCATGTGGCGCAGATGCAGTCATGATGGGCTCACCACTTGCTAAAGCAGTGGAAGCACCTGGCAAAGGCTGGCACTGGGGATCAGAAGCACATCACCTCGAATTGCCACGCGGAGACAGAGTCGCGGTTGGCACTGTCGGAACATTGGAAGAGATTCTCATCGGTCCATCACACACTGCTGATGGCAGCATGAATTTATTCGGTGCGCTACGTCGCGCTGTTGCAACAACCGGTTATAGCGATATCAAGGAATTCCAGCGCGTAGAGGTCGTTATTGATCGTGCCTAATTCGGAAACAGTTCTTGTAGTCGATTTTGGTGCACAGTACGCGCAGCTCATTGCTCGTCGTGTTCGCCAAGCACAGGTCTACTCCGAGATTGTTCCCTCATCGATGTCAGTCGAAAAGATGTTGGCAAAAAATCCCAAAGCGATCATTCTCTCTGGCGGTCCTTCTTCGGTTTATGCAGAGGGCGCACCAAGTATTGATAAGAAATTATTTGAAGCCGGCATTCCAGTCTTTGGAATTTGTTACGGCTTTCAAGCGATGGCAGCAGCGCTCGGTGGCGTAGTCACCCAGACTGGAAAATCAGAGTTCGGTCGCACCGAGATGCAGATCTCAGATACATCATCGAAGTTACTCACTGGATTGCCTAATGAATTTAAAGTGTGGATGTCGCACGGAGATAGCGTCACTACGGTGCCAGCAGGATTTACATCTACTGCTCAAACATCTGCTACTCCGATCGTTGCCTTTGAAAGTGGCAATGCGATGTTCGCTGGAGTTCAATTCCACCCAGAAGTTTTGCACTCCGAAAATGGGCAAGAGATTCTCCGACGTTGGTTGATCGACATCGTCGGCTGCACCCCAGCATGGAACTCTGAAAATATCGTTGCCTCCGAAGTCGCCCGAATCAAGGAAGTCGTCGGAACCAAGCGCGTTCTCTGTGGCCTTTCTGGTGGCGTCGATTCAGCAGTAGCGGCCGCTATCGTTCAAAAAGCAGTGGGATCCCAACTCATCTGCGTCTTTGTTGATCACGGCCTTTTGCGCGAAGGTGAAGCAGAACAAGTCGAGCGTGATTTTGTGGCTTCTACTGGCGTTGCTCTTCATGTTGTTGATGCGAAAGAACGTTTCTTGACCGCTCTTGCTGGCGTCACGGATCCAGAGACGAAGCGCAAAATTATTGGCACCGAATTCATTCGCGTATTTGAAGCTGCCGCGCGCGAAGTATCTGCCACTGAATCAATCGATTTCTTAGTACAAGGAACGCTCTACCCGGATGTTGTTGAATCTGGTGGGGGAGAAGGAACAGCAAATATTAAATCTCACCATAATGTTGGTGGCTTGCCAGATGATCTGCAATTTACATTAGTCGAACCACTACGCACTTTATTTAAAGATGAAGTACGCGAAGCAGGTCTCCAATTAGGTCTGCCGGAAGAAATTGTTATGCGCCAACCATTTCCTGGTCCCGGACTTGCGATTCGAATTGTCGGGGAAGTTACTGAGAATAATCTAGGAATATTGCGCCGCGCAGATGCGATTGCTCGCGAAGAATTAAAGCGCGCAGGCCTTGATCGCGTTATTTGGCAGTGCCCAGTAGTGCTTTTAGCGGGAGTTCGTAGCGTTGGCGTGCAAGGTGATGGTCGTACATACGGACATCCCATCGTGTTACGCCCAGTAAGTTCTGAGGATGCAATGACTGCAGATTGGTCACGAGTTCCGTATGATGTCCTAGAGAAAATCTCAACCAGAATTACCAATGAAGTTCGCGAAGTAAACCGCGTTGTTTTAGATGTCACATCTAAGCCACCGGGCACAATTGAATGGGAGTAATAAGAATGCGTAAGTCACTCGTCGTAGCAATCACGGCTATCTCATTAGTTGTCACTGCTCCATTGGCGATCGCAGGCGGCAAGGCAACACCAAAGCCAGTAAAAGCTTCTTCTAATAAATCTTCATGTTCAGCAACAAATGCTGTTGGTCATGCACCAAAAGATGTTGTGCTACCTACTTTGATCAAGAACACTGCGAAGAACAAGATCTTCACACTTACTACTAATTGCGGCACCATCGTCTTTGAAGGCTTTACTTCAAAGGCGCCATTCACTGTTTCTGCCATGTCTAGCTTGGCCTCCCAAGGTTTCTTTGATGGATCACTCTGCCATCGCCTCACCACCGCAGGTATCTTTGTATTGCAATGTGGTGACCCAACTGCCACTGGAACATCTGGCGCTAAGTTCACTTACCGCGATGAGAATCTTCCAGCATCCGCTCAAAACAATTACCCAGCCGGCACAATCGCAATGGCTAACTCAGGGCCTAATACCAACTCCAGCCAATTTTTCTTGGTCTATGCCAACACCACGCTTGGACCCAATTACACGATCTGGGGTCAGATCACTCAAGGGCTAGATATTGTTAAAGCAATTGCCGCTAAGGGCGTTGCTGGTGGTGGCCAAGACGGTTCACCAGCTCAGACAATCGCGCTTGAAAAGGTAACTGTTAAGTAGTTGGTTCATCATTGGCCAGCCTCTAATATTGGTCAATGCAACGAGGGATAGCGCGTTTTATTAGCTTCTCCTTGCTTTCGACTTTTCTTGCACTTATCTCTCCACAAATCGCTCATGCTGCTGCTTGTAGCGTCTCACTTTTTACTTCTGGCAGTTATAAATATATTCGAGTCATAAGTGCAAGTGGATGTACCTGGACTATTCCCACCGGAGTAACCACAGTTGATTACGTAGTTGTCGGCGGCGGCGGTGGTGGCGGCGGTGGAAATACTGGTGGCACCCTTGGCGGCGGCGGTGGCGGTGCAGCCGGAATTGTTCAAACAGGAACTGGACTTTCAGTTACACCTGGCGGATCTTTAACGATGACAATTGGAACTGGTGGCGCAGGTGGTGCAGTAATCACTTCTGGAACAAATGGTTCACAGAGTCAATTAGTTGTTTCTGGTGGCTCAACAATTACCGCGGGCGGCGGCAATGGTGGCCAACGAGCAGGAACAGGTGGTTCACAAAACGATTTATCTGGTGATGGCGGCGCAAATACTTCATTCGCTGGAGGTGCAAATGTTTGGGATGGCGGTGGTGGTGGTGCCGGTGCTGCGGCAATCGGAACTGATGGTCAAGATATTGGTGGCCAGGGTGGAACAGGCGGTCCGGGTGGATCTGGCGTTACATCTGCACTTGTCAATGATTTAAGCACTGCTACAAGTAGTGGGCAAAACGTTGGCGGAAATTATTACTTTGGTGGTGGCGGAGGTGGTGGAAGTACACCTGCAGGTTCTGGCAACCCACCCGCTGGAGCTAATACTGGAGTAGGCGCTGTTGGTGGAAATGGCGGCGGTGGAACTGGTGGTTTCTCTACATCAGGCGTGGGCGCTACATCTGCTGCGACGAACACAGGCGGTGGCGGCGGTGGTGGCGGTTGGAAATCTGACGCTGCAGATGCTGCACGTGGCGGTGGCGCCGGCGCAGATGGAATCATCATCATTCGTTTTTCAAAAAGCACGACATCAATAACTGCACTTTCGTTCACAAGTAATGGCGGTTCCGACAATACATACGCAGTTGGTGATGTAATAACTTTCTCTACTACCTGGTCTGATTCTGTGACCATTACAGGCGCACCTCGATTTCCGATTAACGGACTTTCCAGCAAATATCTCTCGTATTATTCGGGCTCTGGATCTCCAACCATTATTTTCAATTATTCAGTGGTCTCCGGCGATACCTCATCTGCTGGAATTTCTATAATTGCAAATACCTTGGCGCTCAATAGCGGAACGATTCTTGATTCGGCCGGATTTAGCGCAAGCTTGACGCACGCTGCAATAACAGCAGCCAGCAATCAAAAAGTAGATGGAATTGTTCCCACGATTACCTCTTCGGCATCGTTCTCATTACCTGAAAATACAACTGCAGTGGGAACTATCACCTCAAGTAAATCAGTAACATTTGCAATAACTAGTGGTTCAGATAGTTCATTTTTTACTTTAGATACAAATACTGGCGTTCTTACAATCTCGGCTAGGAACTTTGAAGCTCCTGCAGATTCGAATGCCGATAACATCTATGTAGTAATCGTCCGTGCAACTGATCCCTATGGAAATCAATCGACTACTCAGACGATTCAAGTCACAATTACAAATGTGGCGGAGCAGGCTAATGTGCTCAGTTCCTCTTACACGGGTGCTTCAAAATATCGGACGAACTTCATCATTACATTAACAGTGGATACCCCTGGAAAAGTTGTCTTCTATTCGAAGGGAAAGCGGATTCCGGGTTGTGTGAGCATCTCTACCTCAGGCAGTTCTTCACCATATTCAGCTGTCTGCACATTTAGGCCTTCATTAAATGGCGCGGCACAATTCTCCGCTCGAATTAATCCAAGCGATGGCTCTACAACACCCACCACTACGGTACTTCCGCCAGTTGTTATCGACCGCAGAGCCGGCAACCGCTAAAGGAAGAAATATTTTCATCGAATTTGTCTATCTAAGGACTACGCTTGATGAGTGAATAAGGATTGGGTAGTTGCAAAACTAAAGTATCCGAACGCTTGCTCTGTTTGTGGCGGTGGCTTACGCCGAGGCGGTCGGGCAATGTGGAATGCAAAGACCTCGGAAGTTAAGTGTTACTCACATTATCTAGAAGAAAATCTTGAGATTGAAAAAATTGGAACATCAAATACAGCGGGGTCCTCAGCCCTTGAATACTATGACCAAGGATTGGCTCGAGAATTAGAAAAGGAAGTACGGAGAAAGAGTTCATTCTGGCTCATCGCTGATTGGCGCGAAACTGGTTACTTTCCGAGCAAGACTCTTCTTAAATGGCATAAAGGTGCAAAGGGAGAGTTAAAAACTTCTGAAGCACTTGCAGAATTCGGCAGAAAATGGGGAGCAAAAGTTCTTCATGATTTGAAATTGAGTGGCGCCAAGGGAAATATTGACCATGTGATGTTTCTTGGATCTCAAATCTATGTGATTGATAGCAAAAACCTTAAAGGTAACGTCACCTTAAATTCGACAGGTAATTCGTTTCCCCTTCGCATCGACAACTATTCTGGCAAAAGCCTCGTTGATGGCGTATTGAAGCAATCTGCCGTTCTCGCCAAGCAATTGGGAAAGTTGGCAAAAATGACTGAATTTAAGCCAGTCTTACTTTTCGTTGGTTCTGGAAGTACCAAAGAAACGGCGGAGATGGAAGTTAATGGAGTTCAAATCTGGCGGCTGGAATCTCTGACAAAACTTGAAGTTACTTCTAATCCCAGAGAAATTCATCAACAGGAAAGAAATTACCAAATTTTCTCGGAGATGTTTCCTGCGACAGTCTCTTATGAGTTGAAGAGGCCAGAACCGCCTCGTACAGGTGTTGGGTTTATTGATAAATATTTGGGTATTCCAGGAGTGAATAACCCTTTCTTTCGGATTGTCTCTCTCCTGACATTCGGAATTTCACTTTATGCAATCTTCGTAAAACGCGAAAGCTTTGGACTAATGCTCTTAACATTCGTTTGGCTTATCTTAATTTCCTTACTTCATTTGCAGGCATTTTTGATTAATAGGTACATGGAAGCAAGGAGCCCTTTGAAATTAGCTTTCATAACAGCATTTCCAGTGGCCATTTCCTCAGGAATCTTATTTCTGATCGGTTTTTAGATGCTCAACCTCGGCAGTTACATGAAGGAAGCCAACCCTTCAACTGCCGAGTATCGAGACTGCAGAGAGCCCGACGGGATTCGAACCCGCATCCTGCAAATGGCTAATGTGCATGTTTTGCCATTTAAACTACGAACCCTTGCAGAGGCAAATATGCCGATTTTCAGGTTCAAGTGTTTTCTAAAAAACCAAAGTTGGGGATAACTTGTTGTTGTGAAAGAGAAAAGGACCGGTTTCCCGGTCCAATTCCTACACATTAGCCATTTGCATTTCTAAGATATCAGAATATCCCGAATTTGTCGCTAATCAATTTGTATTAACGATGCGGAAAACTTCCGCAACATGACCTTCCGGAAGTCCCGATGCCTGAGCATTTCGCTCGCCCCATTCGCGAACCATCTTTTCAAGTTCTGAGTTGTGCGCCGTCTGCGAAACATGTGAATGCAGCGCAGCCATCTTCTTATCGAAAGTTTCAGTGATATCCACGAAGTGATCTGGATGATTGTGGGACATAACCCACACTTCCTTCACTTTCCATGGATGGTGCCCCTCTTCGTGCATTAGATCTTCGAATGCAAATGCATTACGAGCATCTGGATAGACCGCCTGAATTGCAGCTTCACCTGCAGCTAAGTGATCGGGATGGCTTGCACCAATACGATCCCAATTGCGCTCTGGAGATTGGATAACCATTCGATCTGGTTTTACCCGGCGAATTGCGCGCACAATCTTCTTGCGAAGTTCAATTGTTGGCTCTAGCCAGCCGTCACGATAATTCAAGAATTCAATATCGGTAACGCCAAGTACATGTCCGGCATCGCGCTGTTCTTTCTGGCGAATCGCTGGCATTGTTTCGCGAGGAACGAGTGGATCTTCGCCACCTTGATCGCCATTGGTGGCGATGCAATAAGAGACTTCAATTCCCTTTGCGGTCCATTGTGCGATGGTGCCACCAGCACCAAAATCGAGATCGTCAGGGTGGGCGGTGACGACGAGGACGCGCTGAATTTCGGAATCATCAATAGGGGCCATGTGCTGATTTTGTCAGATCTTTCGATGGTTAGACTCCACCCGTGTCTTCTGCTCACCTCTTAGATGGCCTCAACCCGCAGCAACGTCTTGCCGTTGAGCACCATGGCGCACCACTTTTAGTGGTCGCAGGGGCAGGATCTGGAAAAACTCGAGTTCTGACACGTCGCATCGCCTATTTATTGGGAGAGCGTGGGGTTGCGCCCTACGAAGTCCTGGCCATCACTTTTACTAATAAAGCTGCTGGCGAAATGAAAGAGCGAGTGGCAGATCTTGTAGGCGATCGTGCGCGATCAATGTGGGTCTCCACATTCCACTCGGCCTGTGTGCGAATCTTGCGACAGGAAGCCAATCGACTTGGCTACACCAACTCATTCACTATTTATGACTCCAGCGATTCCCAGAAGCTGATCGCGATGGTGATGAAGGATATGAATCTAGATTCCAAGCGCTATGCGCCCCGGGCGGTGCAAGCATTAATCTCGGCAGCTAAGAATGAATTAATCGGCCCGGCTGATTATGTGCAGACTGCAAACGACCCCTTTACCCAAATAGTGGCTGAAGTCTTTGCGCATTACACCAAGCGATTGGCCGCCGCTAATGCGATGGACTTTGATGATTTAATTGGCAAGACGGTCGAATTATTTCAGCGCTATCCAGAAGCTAAGGCGCGCTACCGCTCACGATTTCGCCATATTTTGGTCGATGAATATCAGGACACCAATCAAGCGCAATACATGATTATTAAAGAGCTAGTGGGAACGCCAGGCGATGGGTTTCCAATCGCAGAGCTCTGCGTAGTGGGCGATGCCGATCAATCGATCTACGCATTTCGGGGCGCAAATATTCGCAATATCTTGGCCTTTGAATCTGATTACCAAGATGCTCGCACTATCTTGCTTGAACAAAATTATCGTTCTACCCAAAATATTCTAAATGCAGCAAACGCTGTTATTGCCAACAACGAAGGCCGCAAAGAGAAGAATCTCTGGTCTGATCAAGGCGCCGGAGATCCAATCAAGGGGTATGTCGCCGAGAGCGAGCATGATGAGGCCACCCACATCATCGATGAGATCAATCGCCTGAAAGATGAGGGAATCTCAACACCCGGCGATACCGCGATTTTCTATCGCACCAATGCTCAATCCCGCGTCTTTGAAGAATCATTCTTGCGCTCAGCGATTCCATACAAAGTTGTGGGTGGCGTTCGATTCTACGAACGCAAAGAAGTTAAAGATTTCTTGGCTTACCTTCGCGTACTTGTAAATGCCGAGGATGAAGTTTCGCTTCGTCGAATCATTAATACTCCCAAGCGAGGTATTGGTGATCGAGCGCTAGATACCGTCGATCTCCATTCAAAAAATACTGGGATTACTTTCTGGCAAGCGCTCTGCGATGCCCGCAACGTTCCTGAT
>CANFRP010000027.1 GCA_947449535.1 Actinomycetota bacterium
AACGCAGCCGATATCGATAAAGCACTCGATGCTGCTCATGCCGCCGCCCCTGCTTGGGGTAAGACATCTGCAACAGCGCGTGCAATTATTTTGAACAAAATTGCAGACCGCATGGAAGCAAATCTCGAAGCAATTGCAGTAGCCGAAACTTGGGATAACGGAAAGCCCATTCGTGAAACTATCAATGCAGATATCCCGCTTGCTATCGATCACTTCCGTTATTTTGCGGGTGCTATTCGTGCGCAAGAAGGATCACTCGGTCAACTAGATGACGACACAGTGGCCTATCACTTTCATGAGCCGCTAGGAGTTGTTGGACAAATCATTCCTTGGAATTTCCCTATCTTGATGGCTGTCTGGAAACTTGCACCAGCACTTGCTGCAGGAAACTGTGTGGTCTTAAAGCCAGCAGAACAAACACCTGCATCAATCTTGTTCCTAATGGAACTAATTGCAGATCTTCTTCCAGCCGGAGTTGTGAATATTGTTAATGGTTTCGGCGTAGAAGCCGGCAAGCCATTGGCTTCATCTCCTCGGATTGCGAAAATTGCCTTCACTGGTGAAACCACAACTGGTCGACTCATCATGCAGTATGCATCTGAGAACATCATTCCGGTCACACTCGAACTTGGTGGCAAAAGTCCGAATATTTTCTTTGCCGATGTCGCTGCAGAGAATGATGCCTTTTACGACAAGGCACTCGAAGGATTTACACTCTTCGCCCTTAATCAAGGTGAAGTCTGTACCTGCCCATCACGTGGCTTGATCGATACAAAGATCTACGACAAGTTCATTGGGGATGTCACAAAGCGCACCCAAGCAATCATTCAGGGCCATCCACTCGATCTGGCAACAATGATCGGTGCTCAGGCATCCAATGATCAGTTGGAGAAGATTCTTTCTTATTTCGAAATCGGCAAGAAAGAGGGAGCGAAGATTCTTACTGGGGGTGAGCGCGCAGATCTCGGCGGCGAACTCTCTGGTGGTTACTACGTCACCCCAACAATCTTTGAAGGCACCAACAAGATGCGAATCTTCCAAGAGGAAATTTTTGGTCCCGTCGTCTCCGTGACAAAGTTTGATGGATTCGACAATGCGATGGAGATAGCTAACGACACTCTCTATGGTCTTGGTGCTGGCGTATGGTCACGCGATATGAATACTGCATATCGCGCTGGTCGTGAGATTAAAGCTGGTCGTGTCTGGACCAACTGTTATCACGCCTATCCTGCTGGCGCAGCATTTGGTGGTTACAAGGCATCTGGCATCGGCCGCGAAAATCACAAGATGATGCTCGATCATTACCAGCAGACAAAGAATCTCCTAGTTTCATACTCACCAAACAAGCTTGGATTCTTCTAGGATCTAGATATGGAAATTCCATCACGAGTTGAATTAACTCAAAGCGCTGAGGAACTCCTCCGCACTCTGTATGCGATTCACGGCCCGCTGATGTTTCACCAATCAGGTGGCTGTTGTGATGGATCCTCTCCCATGTGTTACCCAGCGGGTTCATTTCGCGTGGGGGGACAGGACGTTCGACTTGGTGAATTGACGGTGGCTGGCATTCAAGAACCGATTGGTTTTTGGATGTCAGCTTCCCAATTTGAATATTGGAAGCACACTCATCTCACTGTTGATGTGGTTCCCGGGCGTGGCGGTGGTTTCTCACTCGAAACTCCAGAGGGTAAGCGCTTCCTTATTCGTTCGCGTCTTTTTACTGATACCGAGTGGGAAATACTTGAAAATTTAGTTGTGCCGACGGGTTTGCAGAGCACATAAAGTAATCGTTGTTAGGAATTAACATGATTTCTCCTAACGGAGAAAGAGCGGACGATGATCAGAATCATCGCGATATCTCCAGCGAATATTCATAACCGTCGCTGGGTGTTCTTGATCATTGAGGGTAACTTCTTTTTGCTGTTCCGAGTGGTCATAATTGCGCAAAATGTTGTGATGAGCCGCTCCATCTTCGAAGTACCACTCCTCCCATACAACGGGATCGCTGCCAATCACCTTAGGAGCAGCATGCAGTACCCCAGACGTTAGACGTGGAAATTGAAAGACGGACCATTCATGGTCAGCGTATGGATCCAGCGTCAACGGGCAATCCAGAAGTGCTTGGACGAAATCCCGATCGTAATTCATTCCCACCCGAGCCAATACGGCCGGTGCGCCAATCTCTTCCCATTTAGCAAGGGTGAGGGCTTTCCAGAGTGGCTGATTTTCTAATGACATGAGGTGCGAAATTTTACCTTATTACTGGCGATCACTTTTCACTTTAATTCTCAAAAAGTTCGAGAATCTTACTTAAGACAATTCCGGACGGATCCATCAATTCAAAGTGGCCAAGTCCTGGCAACTCTTGCAGCTGAGCATCGATATCGACCGCTTGCATCGCTGTGACATAGTCACGTGAATGTTCAATAGGGACTCGTTCATCATCTACGCCATGGAGAATGCGAATAGGAATTTCGAGCGAAGAATCTGTAATGGGATTGAGATCTCCGCGATCAGCCGCTGGTTGACCCAGCCACTTTTCGACTGCTCCTTCACCAAGTCCTTCTCGCTCAGTGCGCTCTAAATCAGTAACAGGTGCCAGAGCGATAATTGCTTCTACTTGGAATCGAAATGGCGCAGTCATCAGAGCGAGGTGTCCGCCTGCTGAATATCCAAGAAGTATGAAACTTGCCGGAAAGAGCGTGCTCATAATTCGGTGAATGTCATTAATGGCAGCATCTGGATCGCCCGGTATTCGGCGATACTCGGCAAGAATTATTTGGAATCCTTTTTCGCCCAAGGCTGCGGCAAGTGCCCGCATATGTTCGCGATCGTGTTCTGGTTTCCAGAAGCCACCATGAATAGCGATGATGATTGGACCCTGTGATTCGGGGCTTTGGTATCGCTCAAAGAATTGATCTGGCTCTTCGCCATAACTTTCGTGCACCCACTGACTCATGGCCAAAGATTAGGGCAATGGAGGTGAAATCATCTGATGTAGGCTTGGCATATGAGCCAAGAATCTCGAGGGATCGCATTAGTTACTGGTGCAAGTAGCGGAATTGGCGCTGCAACAGCTCGCGCACTCGCAGCAGAAGGATTTCATGTGGTCGCAGCAGCTCGACGTATGGATCGACTCGAAGCGCTCGCTGCTGGTAATCCAAATATTGAAGCACATGCACTCGATGTCACATCCCAAGAAAGCGTTGCGGCCCTTGCTCAATATTTGGCGGGCAAGCCACTTTCACTTGTCGTAAGTAATGCTGGTGGAGCATTTGATTCCGCCACTGTTCTGACATCTGATCCAGGAATTTGGGAGAAGACCTATCAAGTAAATGTGATCGGATCACTCCGCGTTATCCAATCTCTGACTCCCATCATGCAGGCGCATGGCAAGGGACATATTGTTCTTCTGACATCGACGGCCGGACATGGCGCCTATGAAAATGGTGGTTCTTACACCACTGCCAAATCGGCAGAGGTAGTCCTTGCCCAAACCTTGCGGCTAGAGCTCAATGGCCAGAACATTCGAATTACTGAAGTTGCACCTGGAATGGTAAAGACCGAAGAATTCTCATCTGTCAGATTTGGCGGCGACGCAGAGCGCGCAGAAAAAGTGTATGCAGGAGTCGATGCACCACTGACTGCCGAGGATGTGGCTGAAACTATTCGCTGGGCCACGACCCTTCCTAGCCATGTCAACATTGACTCACTCATCGTGCGACCAGTTGCACAAGCTTCAAATTATAAAATTCACCGCAAGCAATGACGGTCGTTTCACAGTCGCGAAACCGGGAAGTCGATTTCGCACTTCTCATAGTTGCCTTTTTTTGGGGTGCAAGTTACCTAGCTGCTAAGAGTCTGACCGAGCACGCCCCAGTAGGCGCAGTACTGAGTATTCGCTTCTCCATCACCACGATCGCCATGTTTCTGATCTGGTTAATAAAGCGGGATCGCTTCACTCGTCCAGAATTGGTTTTGGGTCTAGGGCTTGGCACTCTTCAAGCACTTATTCTCTACTTAGAAACTTCAGGTGTTGCTCGCACAACAGCTACCAATGCTGGGCTGATCATTAGCTTGGCAATAGTTCTCACGCCGATTTTGGAATCTATTGCCTCAAAGAATTGGCTTCCACGTTCATTCTTCATTGCAACTGTTGTCGCAGTAGTCGGAGTGATGTTGTTGGTCTCGGACAAGGGATTTGCCAAACCCGGAATGGGTGACTGGCTCATGCTTGGCGCCGCACTTGTTCGCGCCGTTCACGTGACATCGATGGGCCATCTCACAAAGGGAAAGAGCTACAGCTCGGTTGTTATTACCTTGCTACAAAGCGTTGCGTGCGCTTGCCTCTTCACGCTTTTCTCTTACAAATCTGCACTTACAGCAGTTCGTGAATTCGCACCGCATCAATGGTACGGAGCGCTTTTCTTAAGCTTGCTCTCCGGAGCCCTTGCATTTTTATTGACCCTCTGGGGAATTCGGCGCACCTCATCTTCTCGGGCATCGCTCTTGCTAGGGACCGAACCTGTCTGGGCAGTTATCGTCGGTATTTCTTTTGGCGGAGAAAAATTGGTTCTGCTCGGCGCAATTGGTGCACTTCTGATTGTGGGATCTACCTATGTTGGTCAAAACATCGAACAGCGACATCGCTTAGGTCATTCATGAAAATAGCTGATCAATTCCGTAAAACTGTCTCCGGGTCAAAGGATGGCAAGCCCGATTGGGTGAAATACATCGAGATGGGTGATGACGTTGGACTATTTGGGGTTGATAGCGCGGTCTGGCAAGTACATGGATGTATTGCCACTTTAGTAGGCGGGGTTCGCGCACTTCTTCTGCAAGCCTGCCATCCCGCTCCACTTGCGGGAGTCTCCCAACATTCACGGTATGAGAGCGATCCAATTGGTCGATTAATAGGCACCACGCGTTGGCTAACAATCACTAGCTTTGCATCAACAGAAGGGATCGCGCGAGAAGCTGCGCGCGTTAATGAGATGCATTCACATGTCACAGGTAATTATCACAAAGCTGATGGAAGTGAATCTTCCTATCGAGCAAAGGATCCACGCTTTTTATTATGGGTGCATTGTGCATTTACCGATTCCTTCCTCAAGGCACATTTAGACATGGGCTATCCCATCAACAAAGGGGGAGATGCCTACGTTGCGGAATGGAGCAAGAGCGCGATTCCGCTTGGACTTAAAGATGCACCGCAATCAATGGCAGAACTTGAGGCAACGCTGGAAGATTTTCGAGCAACCGAGCTTGGCCGAACTGAATTAACCGAAGATGTTGTGAAGTTTATTCTTAAGCCTCCCTTTGGAAAAGCAGCGCTAGTGTTTTATCGCCTGATTGCCAATGCCGCTATAGCGACTATGGATCCGCGAGAACTTGAAATCCTTGGCCTCGCGCCCAAATCAAAAGTCTGGTTAAAGCTTGCACGATTTGTGTTGGATATTTTTATCAAAATGCTAGGGAATGAATCTCCCAGTCAGCGAGTTGCTCGTGAGCGAATTGCTCGAATCACAGGCGCTACTTCTTAAGAAACCTACTCCAATTTATCTTTGTTAATAGATAAACCCCGATCAACAGTGCGAAGAGTCCGAGAGCTAAGAATTCATTTCCTTTATGTTGAGCGATGAGTTGTGCGGCGGATTGTAAATTTTCTCGCTGACGTGGACTTACTTTATTTTAAAGAAGGCGAGTTAATCGCGCTAAACAATAGCGACCCGAACCTGCCGCTACGGCGCCGATTGCAATTATCCAAACGGGTTGCAGATCATAAGAAATTTGGAAGAGAACCAGAACAGACCATGTAGGTGGAGCGAATGCCGGAACAATGTTCATGGCAAAAATAAGTAGTGCTAGGTAAAGATAGGTGTAGTTCACTTCACTACGCGAAAAGTCTGAAGCGTTGAATCGGTCGCGTATGCAATCCGGACTCCAGCGGCTTTAGATGCAGTAAGTCCCGAAACAATCTCTTCGGTAAGAATTTCTCCTGGGGCGACAACAGCTACTCCCGGTGGATATGGCGCAATGAGATCAGCCGAAATTCGACCAACGGCAGAAGAACTGGAAACCATTTCGGTATCTGCAAAATATGCCTCGCGCATCGAAATCCCGAAGGTAGGCACAACTGACCAACTCAGCGCCGTTGCGGTCCTTCGCGGAGCGCTCTGATTCGCCTTCAAGATAGGAATAAGAGTCGTGGCTAAATATGTGAAATCCTGGTGCGAATCAGTAAGCGTGGCCAAAAGGACCACTGTGTCGCGATCGGCCATTTCTACTCGGATGCCATGAGTCAGTAGCGATTTTTCGATGTCGACACCTGATGCACCTAATTGGTTGGCGCGCAAGACAATCTTTGTGGGATCAAATCGTCCGGCAGGAAAGTCATTTGATGTTAAGAAAATCGGAAGATCGAATTCGGCTTGCACATTACGACGAAATGCATCAACGTTAGCGAGTAATTCACTAATTAATTTCTCACCACGAACCTCTAATAAAGCGCGTACCGCATCGATGGATGCAAGGGGGGCACCAGCTGGGGAAGTGGTGTGAGTGGTCTCAAAGCTTTGCTCAATCCGATCGAGATTAAGGAATTGGCCTTGCGCAATTAAGAGCGCCGATGCGCTGTAACCGGGAAGCGCTTTGTGAACACTGGTGATCAAGGCATCTGCGCCCATTTGAATTGCATGTCGCGGCAGATCAGGATGAAATCCAAAGTGACCGCCCCACGCTGCATCCAATATCACCGGGATGGAGTGAGAGTGGGCAAGTTCGATCAGTGCGGGAAGATCAGAGAGAGTTCCCAAATAGCCTGGTTCGGTGAGCAACAACGCGATTGGTTTCTGGTCAATCACGCGACGAAATTCCTCGACAGCAATCCCCGTAGGTACGCCCGTCGCTTCATCAATTTCTGGTGAGAGCCATAGCGGTTCATATCCAGCAAGGACTAACGCGCTCAAAACTGAGCGATGTGCGGTACGGGAAACAGCAATCGCATCGCCGGGCTTGCCGAGCGCCAAAATAATTGCTTGATTGGCGTGGGTCGATCCACCTGTAGAAAAGCGCGCGTAATCCGCGCCCCAGAATTTGGCAGCAAGTTCTTCCGCTCTCTTTAATACCTGGTTGGTCAGCTTTATTTCATCGAGACCTCCATATAAAGGAGTATCGCTATCAACGACTGCGCCAAGTCCAGCATCTAATAGATATGCCTTCTGCTTATGGCCCGGAATCGTGAAGGGCGTGCGAGCACGCTCGAAGTAAGCGAGATAGGCGTCGAGAAGCGGGGCGCTATGTCGGAGTTCACTCTCAGGAAACTGTGAATTCATACTCTGAGCCTAACTTCCAAGGCCAAGGAGTTGCTAATCAAGCCCTACAATTTTCCTATGACAGTAATGACAAACCTTCCGCAAGAACGTCGAGTGGTCACAGCTATTCCTGGGCCAAAATCTCAAGCTGCGCTCGCGCGCCGCACAGAGGCGACTTCTGGTGGACTAGGCATTGCTATTCCAGTGATGGTGGAGAGTGCATCGGGAGCGATTCTTCTCGATATCGATGGAAATCAAATCATCGACCTCGCCGCAGGTATTGGCGTCAATAACGTTGGGCATTCAGATCCAGAAGTTGTTGATCGCGTCATTGCCCAAATTCAAAATTTCTCACACTCATGTTTTACCGTTGCGCCTTATCTCAACTACATAGAAGTCTGCGAAAAATTGAATGCGGTAGTTCCCGGCGCGCATAAAAAGAAGTCACTGCTTGTTAATTCTGGAGCTGAGGCAGTAGAGAACGCAATTAAAATCGCACGTCATTACACCAAGCGTCCAGCAATTGTTGTCTTCGAGCATTCGTATCACGGTCGCACCAACCTCACCATGGCACTTACTGCAAAGAACATGCCATACAAGGAGGGCTTCGGTCCCTTCGCTCCTGAGGTATATCGCGTACCTATGCCATATCCATTCCGCTGGATCGGTGATCCATCATCCATCACTGAAGATGCCATCGAAATGATTACGCACAAGATCGAGAAAGAAATTGGCGCACATAATGTCGCTGCAATTTTGATCGAACCAATTCAAGGTGAAGGTGGCTTTGTCGTTCCACCTAAGGGATTCTTGCCAGCTCTACAAAAGTATTGCACCGATAAGGGAATTATTTTTATCGCCGATGAAGTTCAGACTGGCTTTGCACGTACCGGCCATATGTTTGCGGTCGAAGAAGAGGGCGTTGTGCCTGACATGGTTGTGACTGCTAAGGGAATAGCTGCAGGACTTCCACTTGCTGCCGTGACTGGGCGATCAGAGATTATGGATTCAGTTCATGCCTCAGGTTTAGGTGGAACTTATGGTGGCAATCCGGTTGCATGCGCAGCAGCTCTCGGTGTCTTTGAAATTATTGAATCGCAAAAGTTGGTTGAGCGATCCGCACATGTTGGCAAGATTCTCGGTGATTCATTGCGCGCACTTGCGGCAAAGTATCCGGTGATTGGTGAAGTTCGCGGTCGCGGTGCGATGCAAGCAGTTGAACTCGTGATCCCAGGATCGAAAGAGCCAAATACCGATGCGATGAATAAAGTCGTCAAGTATTGCCAGCAAAAGGGAGTACTCGTTCTCACTGCAGGTACTTACTCAAATGTCATTCGCTTCTTGCCACCAATCGTCATCTCTGATGAATTGTTATTGGATGCGATGAGCGTTCTCGATGACGCTTTCGCTTCTCTCTAATCGCATACTCATAGAACTTTGTCATGAGCCACGAACTTGAGAGCGCGATCTCTGATGCTAATAAGCGAATTCAAGATTCATCTGCATTAGTTCGAGCCGTACTCTCTGGCCGTCGGCGCAATATGGATCCGGGTGCGCAACGCATCGATATTCGTCCAATCCTTCTCAAGGATCAGATTCACCTGCAAGTGATCTCCAATGATGGAGTGCGCACTACGGCTAAGAATTATTTGCCGAAGGATTTTGATTCCGCCACTTTATTAAATTCGGGATTTGCAAACATACTTGTTGAGTCCACCGATGGTGAGATATCGATTCGCATTACCAAAAAGGGTGCAGCGATGATTCATCAGCAAAAAGGGGAGCGGACCCAACTCCTCGAGCACGATCGAAAGAAAGCACGCCTTTTAGATCCATCTGATCCCTTTCTAATCGAAGTTGGGATTAGCGATAAAGAAGGACGCGTAAAACCTTCGCGCCAAGATAAGTTCAAGCAAGTAGAAGAATTTCTCAGACTTCTAAGCCCGACATTGAATGCTGCACTGGAAGCAAAGCATTTAGCGGAGCCGACTTCTGAGACACCACTGGAGATCGTTGACTTGGGATGCGGTCATGCCTATCTGACTTTCGCCGCCCATCAATATCTTCGTAAAGAAGGAAAGCCAGTTCATGTTGTGGGAATAGACATTCGGGAAGAATCGCGCGCACGTAACGCGCAGATTGCTAAGAGCCTTGCAATTGATTCGACTATTGAATTTCGAGCCGAAGAGATTGCCGCAACCAAGAAAACCGATGTCAATATCGCAATCGCGCTACATGCCTGTGATACCGCGACCGATGACGCACTTGCATGGGCAGTAAAGAATCAAGCAGAAATTATTCTCGCCGCACCTTGTTGTCACCATGATCTACAAACTCAGATGGTCGAAATCCCAGAGCCATGGGGTCTGCTCACCAAGCAAGGAATTCTCAAGGAACGTCTGGGAGATCTTTTGACCGATGCCATTCGCGCGCAGATACTTCGATTGTTGGGATATCGAGTAGAGGCAATCGAGTTTGTGGGCGGAGAGCACACTCCTCGTAACATAATGATTCGCGCAGTAAAGACAGGTGCAAAAGCCGATCAACTCGAGATCGATCGCTACATATCTCTGCTTTGCGAATGGAATTTCACTCCCGCACTTGCCACACGCCTCTCCGCAGAATTGCTAGCGGTCGGAATTAAGTAAGGGCTCGCTTATACTTTTAGTATGGTGATGGCGAAGATCAGAGGGAATCGACTTGTTCTTGCTACTGGTGGACTCTTTTTACTCTTAGCTCTCGGACATATACCTACCACTGTCTTAAAAGCGGTATTCGATAAGAACGCATTTGTTCATTTTATTATTTTGATGCTGGTTGCCGTGCTCTTCGGTCTCCACATTTTGCGGCGTTTGAATAAGTTCATCGTCTCAGGACGAGCGATCGCATCCTTATGGATTCTCGTAATTGTTGTTATGGTCTCAGCCCTTGCCAGCCCATCGCTCATCAACTCGATGGTCGGTGACACCGGGCGCCATGTCGGGGTTATCTCTCTCTTCTGTTTATTGCTCGCCTCGATCTATCACGCACAATTTTCACTTGGTCAGATGCGAAAGCTTCTCTGGTTGTACCTCTTCGCTGTCTCGATTGTCGCGCTACTGGGTTTATTCCAATATATCCATTGGCTTAGCTTCCCTGGTGATGGTGGGCCGATCACATCTACTTTAGGAAACCTAGATTTCTACGGAGCGTTCTTAGGTACATCGCTGCCACTCTTCTTTTATTTGTGGCTCGATGCTCACAGACGTGCGCGAATTATTATTGCGCTTGCAGCAATACTCAATATCACTGGTATTTACTTGTCCGGACGTCGACAAGCTTTCGTTGACATTGCGCTGCTAGTAATTGGAATCGTGATCTATCTCCTCCGTAGATTCATTCCACGCCGCGAACTAACGCTGGATGTGCGCAATGCTTTCCTCACCCTTGGTTTTGTGATCTGGATCGAAGGTATTTTCTTAATGCCATTTCTCGGCAAATCAATTCCAGTATTGGGAAGTGATATCCAGGTCAAAATCCGAGGTCAGTTCTGGGATGCGGCCCTTAAGCAGTTAGTTAGCCACCCACTCCTTGGCGTCGGTCCAGATCAATATGGAAATTATTATGAACAGTATCGAAATGTAGAATCGCTCAAACAGAATGCAACATTGCTTGCAAATGATGCGCATGGCGCAAATGTGCAAACACTTGCAACGCTCGGAATTTTTGGGGCCCTGGCATTTGCCCTTTTGATCGCTCTGCTCATTCGCTCACTGTTAATTCTCTGGGACCGTCGAGATTGGTCACATAAAGTAATTTTCGTGTTCGGACTCTACTTCTTCGTATTTCTTACTAATTCAGCTATCAGCCCGATCACCCTCCCTAACAAATTCCTCTTTTGGGCTGTCGCTGGATTTGTAGTGGGCCAGGCATATAAAGATAAATTCCACGATGTTCCCGAAGGTGAATGGGATAGCAATATTCCGCTTCGTCGAAACCGTGGCGCATTAATGATCCTGGTTATTTTCATGATCGGCTGCATTGCATTTATTGGGATTAATTTTAGTTGGAAGGCCACAACATTCATCAGCGCTCTTGAAACCCATGCAAGGCACCCACAGCAAAAAGTTAGCCTCGATCCATCACCGTATCTGCCGTGTTTGGGATATTTCGATGCGGTTGCCCAAATTGCGCAGAACCAAGGTAATAATCATTTATATACGGTGGCTTACAAGGAAGTTCAGAACCATCCACGCTGCTTTACGGCGCGCATGATCGTTGCGCAGGTGGATTGGATTAATGGAGATATGACGGACATGGGCAAGCAAGTCCATGCATTGATCGAGATTGCACCCTCACGTATGGAATTCCTGAAGATGGCTACCGCATATGCAGCTCGTGTGAAAGATACTGCCCTTCAGCACCAGATTTACCTGCAGATGGTCAAGATTGGCTTTATCGAGATCATTCATACGGGAAAGAAGTAGTTACCTCTTTCACTCTGTGAAGGTATATTTCTCCCATGTTCTCTGGCCCATTGCGCGATCGTTATGAAGATCTCATGCATCGTCAGAGCAGAGCGATGCGCATGGCAATTCGTTTGGGATTCCTTGCGATGATCGGACTATTTCTCTCCACAGTTGTACCGACGATGGCGCAAGATGGAGCTCAAGTAGAACCACCTATGGAAACCGCTGCACCTGTGACACCATCAGATTCGGCTACCGCCACCTCAGATTCCAATACAGCTACTGTCACGCCAGATGCTTCAACCTCACCAAGTGCCGAGCCAACTCCCGTGGCACTGCCTAGTCCTTTAACCGATACTTCGACCGCCCCTGATGCGGTGCACGCCCTTAAGGTTCAACCTGAGTACCTCGCTCGCGTAGCCGGTGATGTAAGTGTTGATCCCCGCGCAGTCTCATCATTTATTCCTGATATTGCCGTCACGGGATCAAAATATTCACTTTTCTGTATTAGCGGGGATAACTTGCGCTTCGATATATTAACTAAGCGAGTTCCGAATCCTTCACCAAGTGAAGAACTTCTGGTCGCGGGAGATCTCAGTGGCACATTGCGAGTATCAGGTCTTACTTCTCAAGTGAGCGCACTCATTAATTCTCAAAATGGAATGATGGCTTACTCCACGCAAGGAGGAGTCGCCGGAAAATCTCTATATATAAGGTATGTCGCAATGTCTGCTGCTGCGGTGGATCTCGATTTCTGCGGCGCCTCTAAATCTGGGTCGCTAGTCACATTCCGGGCTCTGGGATTGGATATTTCTAACGCCCGCGGAAAAGTAACGCTCAAGCACTAATACGCCCCGGCCTCCCTGCTTGAATACTGACCACCAAAAGGCTAAAGTCTGGACCGTTCGTCCAAAGTTTTTTCATCGTCAAGGAGTCACATGGCCTCAGGTTTGAATTCGCCGCTTAGCGGTCGAGTCACCTCCGGTTTTGGCGGCGGTGGAAGTAAGAAATCAAAAATTGTTTTTGGTGTTGCACTTGTTGCTGTCGTTCCATTCATGCTCTCTACATTTGCAGCGAGTGTGACAGTTGGTAACGGCGCACTTGAATTCGGACAAGGATCTGAACAAGCAGTTGCTTGTGACCAACAAATTTATGTTGCAATGGGTGAAGAGTGGCATGCAGCTCCGACTCAGCAAGATTCATCAGCCGGATATTTCCGGGTTCGCTCAATCACCATTTCGAATTTAGATTTACAAGCATGCGCCGGTAAAAAACTTCGCGTTCGCCTCATCAACGGATCATCTGCAGAAATTCCAATCGGACCAGTCCCGGAAGCAACAGTTATTCAAGTTTCACTTCCTAGCCCTGTTCCAGCCTCCAACACCAGCGATGTGAATGAACTTCGCCTTGGGTATCAGACCGGAATTGGCGCAGCCGTCTCATCAACTCTTCTTGCTAATGCAACGATTGCAGTATCAGGCACTTCTATTTATGACGGAAGTACTTTGTCTGCCAACTCTGGCGATGTAACTTTCTATCTCGATCCATCAGGAGCTAGCGTTAACGTGAATGCGCAAGATGTTCGTCGAACAACGGTGGAAACCGTCAATAATCCAGGGGCATAACTCGCTTTAATCGTTTTAAAGAAGTATTGCTCTGGCCTCACAAATCGTGGGGATACCCTCATACCCACGCCATTTTGCGCTCCCTTTCTCCAAAACTGTCACAATTGAACTCATTTTTGCCTCACAAGGTGATCCCAATGTGTGAGGTTCCTGCTTGACCCACCGTCTAATTTCTGGCAAGTTAGCGCCTGTTGGTAAAGCAGTTCAGGCATAGGAAACAACTTCCGAAAGCCCCTAACAGAAATAAGCAAAGGAAATAATTAAATGGAAATCTTAAAATTTGAGAACGCGCCACAGCGTCCAACTCGCGCGCGCTCTGCACGCAAGTCATCAACAAAGACAATCGTTGGTCTTGCAGCTGCAGCAGTAATCGCAGTTGTTGGTTCAACACTTGCAGCGAACATCACACTCGCTTCAGGTTCATCTGAATTCGGTCAAGGCGTTGCACAAGCAACATCTTGTGACGATGCGATCACTGTTACACCAGCTGCAAAGTTTGTGAACGCAACAGGTGCTGGTGGATTTAACTTTGATAACGTCACACTCTCGGGTATCAAGAACGCTTGTGCTGGAAAGACATTTAAGCTTTCAGCATATGGTGATACCAACAACACCCCAGTCAGCATTGCAACCGTGGGTGCAACCGTCTACACAAGCGCAACATTCGTGTGGGCTACAACAGCAGCAACAGCACTTTCAGTATCCCCAGCTATTGCAACATCTGGCTGGAGCGGTACGACTGATGCAGGTGCTGTGACCGTTACATTCAACGGAACACAAGCAACTTCAGGTGCGGTCTACAAGATCACACTAGAAACCAACTAATCCTTCTCTAATATTTTAGAAAAGTTTTAGTATCGCTCTGAACTCAAGCCTTACCAACAATTGCTTGAAGGTTCATTAGGGAATAGTAAGAAGTAGTGCAGATAGAACTCGGCCGAGAGGCCGAGTTCTAAACTGCGTTACGGAGGCTATTTATTTGTGAGCGTAAGAGAGTCTTGAAAGGGAATTAAAGAGATCATGGCCATCCTCAACATGGGTGGATCCGATGACTTTGAAGAGTACGCAGATGCGTATTACTCAGATGAGGTAATCGAATCCGACGAAGTAGGTGCAGCGCCTCGTAGCGCAAAGCGCCTCATCGCCATGGGTCTTGGTGGAATTCTTTTGGTTGGCGGCATCGCATTTGGTGCCAAAGCAACCATAAATAGTGGAAACGGTTTCGAATTCGGACAAGGTTTCCGTCAAAATATTCAATGCGTGACAAATAGTGGCGGCTCATCCGGCGCAACAGCAATTACGGTTACTCCCTACGCGGGCTTCGTAAACATATCGGGTGGCGGAAAATTCACCCTCGATTCGATCTATCTCGAAGGTATTCCTTCAACCTGTAATACTAAATATTTCACTATCCGCGTCTTTACCGATAGCGGCCAGAGCGCGCTCGTAGTAGGCGAAACTGGCACAGCCGGCGCAAATTACACGACCGTGGACTCCTTTAAATTCCTTTATACCGATTCCAGCACGGTTTCGGCTTCAACTTTGGCATTTATCGATGTTGAGACGGCTACCGATGTCACTGCCGATACCACGGGCTCACTTCAGATCACCTTCGATGCCGATCAGATCCAAAACTTCGCTGATGCCGGCCAGGTTTATAAGATTACGGTTGAAACGTCCGGTTCATAATGATTCGTGATGTATTCGTCACTGAGCACGAAGATATCCGAATAGCAGGCGACTCTGACGCCGCAGATTCTAAGATTCTCGTAACAGTCTCCAGCGTTTTGGGGGAGCGCACAGCACTTATTACTCCCACCGAAGTGATCGAATCCAAATCCAAACTCTTTGTTCAGGCTCCTCGCGAACGTGTTGCTACCGGAGTTAAAGCGGTCGAGAAAAAGGCAACCATTTATTTGCGCAATCTTGGCTATCTCTTGAGCGCAGTCCTTATCGGATTCTCCTTAGCGTCGGCTACTGGAATCGTGAAAGCAAGAATTGTTTTGACTGGATCTATGGAGCCAACAATCAAGCCAGGGGATGTCGTACTTCTTGCGCCACCCACGAGAATCACTCCCAAGATTGGTGATGTTGTTGCGTATACCGCCCGCCGCTTTGATGGAACTCCAGTGGGGA
>CANFRP010000028.1 GCA_947449535.1 Actinomycetota bacterium
CGAAGTGGATGCGGCAAGCGCCTCCAATTGGATTTGGTCCAGACCCAGGCACTTCGCATAAATTGAGTTTAACCAAATGATTTTTGACCGGCATTAACGAAAAAAGCCATTTACCAATCCCTCGTGATTAGTTATATTAAAACTCTGATTTAGCCGAAAGGAGCACCATGAGTATTCAGACTATCGTGGAACTCAGAACCGCATCTCCACAAGAAGCAGTTGCCAAAGTAGAGGCGAGTGCCGGTTCGCTCAAAGCTAAAGTAAAAGCCAACAATGAGTCCTTCGTCGTTCTAGTCAGAGGCTCTCAACTGAAGATGCGTCTTATTGGTGGCGCATTTATTAAAGATACGGATCTACCTATTCAAGGCACTGTAGAAATAATTGATAGCCCAAATGGAAACATCAAAATTACCTGCCAAGAGCATTTGGTCATCGGAACATCATTAGGTATGAGAGATAAATTGCAACGTTCATGCACGGAATTTGCCAAACAAATAGTTCAGATTGTTGAGGGATAGAGATGGCCTTTTGCCAACATTGCGGCACTCAAGTCAACGGTAAATTTTGCAGCAGTTGTGGAGCCACAATTCCTGCAGATGATGCCACCAAATTCCAGACCCATGCGACTCCCCCACCACCGCAAGGGATCGTCTATCAGCAATCACGTGATTCATACCAAACAGTCCCTGGTGCCCAAACATCGACGGCAGCAATTCTTGGCTTGGTATTTGCCTTCCTTATTCCACTTGTGGGATTGATCCTGGGAATTGTGGCAAAGAGCGATATCCGCAATTCACGCGGTACCAAGAGCGGTGATGGCCTTGCCACTGCGGCGATCATCGTCAGCATCGTCTTTATGGTCTTCTGGTTCTTTATCGTCTGGGCAGTGCTCGCGGCTGATACCTACTATTACTAAAATCTCAGATCTACCTGCATAAAAACAAGCTCCTTTTTCGGTTACTCATTTAAGGCCAACAAAGGAGCTTTTGCATGAGAATTCAATTTAAGCGCACCATCGCTACAGCAGTAGCAGTCCTCGCACTTTCCACCATGAATACTCCCGCCCATGCAGCCGCCACCCAGGCTGATGTCGATTACTCCACAAAAGTCGCTGCCCTCGTTCAGGAATTTGGGAAAGTGGCAACTGCCTGGGGAGCCGCCACCGCTAATCCACCAAGTCTTGCAATTGGTAGCAAGTACACCGCGTATAAAGCAAAGGCGATTAAGACTTCTGACGCAGTCCTCGTGACGGTCAAGAAAATGAAAGCACTTACTCCTTCTGAGGGCTTTGCAAAATCTGGCCCGGCGCTCACCAAAATTATGACGGCATATGAAACAGCTGTGACGGCGGTCAAGAACGCAATTTCAAAGAATGATGCCAAGGGGATGAAGAAAGCCAACGCCCTAATTACATCAGCTTCAAATGATTACGCCGCTTGGGCGAAAACTTTTGGGGAAGACGTGGCAACTCTCAACGGCTAGTTATTTAACGAGCGTTGATGCGAAGATTTGCCACGCAAGTGCGGATTTAGCGGCCAACGAGAGCGTTATATAAGTCTTCTCGCCCCGAATGTATTCGGCCCACTTGCCGACTTTTTTGTATTGCAGATATTGAACAATCGCAAAAGAGTTGAATAGTAGGAAGAGTGAAATAACGATTCCATAGACAAATGCTGGCGCCTTGGTATTTCCTGGACCGTCAATTGCAAAGATGTAGAAAACAAGGGCAACCCAAGGAACGATTCCCGCGATGCAGCCAAAGATAAAAGGAAGCCATCCTCCGTTACCAGGTTGCTCATACTTCTCTTGCAGCCAGCCAAAGAGAATCATTGAAGCATTTACACCGAAAATTGAGATGATGGATGAAACATCAGAAATTCCGCAAATCTGTGCGATCAATACGATCATCACTGAAGAGCTAATGGAGTACTCCACCCAGCGGAAGTAATTGCGTTGGGCCGAAAGTCCGGCGCTGTAGAGAGGGAAGAATTTTGGACTTGCGACCAAGAAGTGGAAGAAGGCAGAAAGTCCTAGGAAAATTGCGACGGTAATTCCGACAGGCGTCTTCAGAAGTGTCACTGGCTCGGCAAATGAGCTTCCCGGCGGACCTGCCATATAACGCGCGACAATCGGAAGAGTGAAGCCATTTGCGAGGGCTAGGACTACGGCCATCTGCACGAGGTGGAAACTGCCGGCAATGAGGTTGTAGCGGCGAATGGTGCTGTTATTAACTTCTTTTGTCATGAGTTAAGAGTAGGTAACGATGGCGCAAGATGAGGGATTTAGCCGCTTCAAAGTGGGGGTTAAAGCTTCTTTCGCTTCAAAAATTCGCTCACAGTGGTGATCCAGGCTGCAGGTTCTTCCACCCATGAAAAGTGTGAGGAATATGGAAGACAGACCCATTCGGCACCTTTTATCTTCTTCACCATTCGCTTCTGCGTCTTGGGCGTTACTTCATCAAATTTTCCATTGATAAGAAGTGTTGGAACTTTAATGTTCTTCAGTTGATTTTCCACATCCCACGTGCTCAATGAGCCAATAGGTGCGAATTCAGCTGGTCCCCACATCGCTCCATAAACTGTCGGATTGCTCGCGAGTTGACCGAAAGCTTCTGCCACATCTGTCGTCACCGGTACACGAATTAAATGTTGCGCAACAAAGTAATCATTAGCCGCTTGAAATTCGGGTGAAGAGAAATTACTTTCTGCTAAGGCTTTATGAACTGCCTTGCGATGTACTGCAGGTAATTCGGTGACAAGTCTTTCAATTTCTGGTAACCATTTTGGAATTGATGCAGGTGAATTTGCAATGATGAGACCTTTCAGTCCCTTTGGCTTCTCTACTGCATGGGCAAAAGAGAGCATTCCGCCCCATGACTGACCGACAAGAATGTACTTCTTTGCAATGTTCAACTCTTTGAGCAGTAAATTGAGCTCTGTCTTAAAAAGTTCAACAGTCCAAAAATCACTTGGCTTATTACCTAAATGTGTTGATTGGCCACAGCCAAGTTGATCGTAGACAATCACTGGGCGCCCTGTCATTGCTATGAGATGAACGATTCCAAGGACGTAGTTATGGGGAGCACCAGGACCGCCATGAATGACGACTGCGGGAGTTTGCTTGGATTTCAAATCACCAATCACGCGATACCAAGTATTGCCGTGTTCCCACTTCATTGTTCCGGTGTAATCAGGTGCTTGCTCAGCCATTTCTATTCCCCATCCGTTGCGGTAATCGGCAAAGATACGTGGAGAGCGCGAAGAGCGAAATGGCTTTTGAGTGAATTTTCTGGCGGAGGATGAGGGATTTGAACCCTCGATAGGTTGCCCTATACACGCTTTCCAAGCGTGCGCACTCGGCCGCTATGCGAATCCTCCAGTGAAGCGGGCTAACCCTACCCGTAGATTTCGGGTGCCAATTCTGTAGGAATCCTGTCATTCCCAGACCCTAAGATTGCCCAAGATCTCCCGTGCGACGTCACCGTACTGAACTCCCCCAGGGCAGGAATGCAGCAAGGGTAGGTGCGCTCTGGCGGGTGCGCGGGGGGTCCCTAATAATTAGTGTCCGAAAAGTAGATGAGAGAGGTGGTGCGAGATGTCTTTAGCTTTGTATCGCAAGTACCGTCCCTCCACATTTGGCGAGGTCATCGGGCAAGAACATGTCACCGAGCCACTCTCCAATGCACTTACCTCCGGCAAGATCCACCACGCATATTTATTTAGCGGCCCACGTGGTTGCGGCAAGACTTCGAGCGCTCGCATCATGGCGCGCAGTCTTAATTGCGAAAAGGGTCCAACGCCCAATCCATGCGGCGAGTGCCAATCCTGTAAAGATTTAGTTGCTAATGGTCCAGGTTCTATCGATGTTATTGAGATCGATGCCGCGACCCACGGCCTGGTAGATGATGCGCGCGATCTGCGCGACAAAGCATTCTTCGCACCAGTTAATTCTCGTTACAAGATTTACATCATCGATGAGGCGCACCAATTAGGTTCTGGCGCCGCAAATGCACTTTTGAAAGTTGTCGAAGAGCCACCTCCACATGTTCTCTTTATCTTTGCCACAACCGAGCCAGAGAAGTTGATCTCCACTATTCGCTCTCGTACTCACCACTACCCATTCCGATTGGTACCGCCTGGAATTCTTGCCGCGCACTTAGAGAAAGTCTGTAACTCCGAAGGCATCAAAGTTGCTAAGGGTGTATTGCCCCTTGTTGTTCGCGCATCTGGTGGATCAGTTCGTGACGCACTTTCTGTGTTGGGTCAGTTACTTGCTGGTGCTGGCAAAGAGGGCGTTACCTATGACATCGCGATCCAACTTCTTGGATATACCGATGGCGCGCTACTCGATGAAGCAATTGATGCCTTAGCTGCACGAGATTCAGCCACTCTCTTTAAGACTGTCGATCGTGTCATTGAATCTGGACACGACCCTCGACGCTTCACTCAAGATCTCTTAGAGCGTCTTCGTGATCTCATTATCGTCAGCGCTGTTGATGATGATGCCAGCCATATCTTGCGCGAATTTCCAGAAGATCAGCTCCAGCGCATGCGCTCCCAATCAACCATGATGGGGACTGCTACTTTGATTCGCGCGGCAGATATTGCGGCAGAGGGCCTTACTCAAATGCGCGGAGCTACTGCCCCACGCCTACTTCTTGAACTTATTTGTGGCCGCATTCTTCTTCCTGGCGCCGATGATGCTGGGCTGGTTGCGCGAGTTGAGAGATTAGAGAGAGTTGGTGCTGTTGCTACCCCACATGTGTCCGATGCTCCAGTTGTGTCCGAACCGGCAACAAAGTCCAAGGTGGCACCAGTTCCTGATCAACCATTGGTAGCCGAACCTGTTGCAGTGAAGGCAACCCCTGCTGTTGAAGTAAAACCAGTTGCTAAACCCGCTGGCCCAATAGACATTGCAGGACTCCGCCGCTTCTGGCCAGAAGTCATTGAGAATGTAAAGAAGCGACGTCGCCTTACTTGGTCACTCCTTTCTGCAAGTGCGCAAGTACTTTCCGTGGACGATAAAGCCATCACTATTGGAATTGTTAACGCAGGAGCTCGTGATTCATTTACTCGATCCGGTAGCGATGAAATTTTGCGTGAAGCATTTATTGATGTGACCGGCATGGATCGCAAGATCGAATGCGTTGTTGATGCCACCGTGAATGCTCCGACCAGCGGTCGCACTGATGAAGATCCGGCCGACAATAATCAACTTTCTGGGCAAGAACTTTTGATGCGCGAGCTCGGCGCACAAATCATTTCAAAGTCTGAAGGGTAATCCGTGTACGAAGGCGCGATCCAAGATCTTATTGATGAGCTCGGACGCCTACCCGGAATCGGGCCTAAGAGCGCCCAGCGCATTGCCTTTCATATTATTCAATCTGAGCGAGTAGATATCTCTCGACTTGCAGATGTGCTTCGCACCGTAAAAGAGAAAGTTAAATTCTGTACTGAATGCGGCAATATTTCCGAAGAAGAGTTATGTCGAATTTGCCGTGATCCACGGCGTGAAAAAATTGCGATCTGTGTTGTCGAAGAGAGCAAAGATGTCATCGCGATTGAGAAGACTCGAGAATTCCGGGGGAAGTATCACGTCCTCGGTGGGGCGATTTCACCGATCGATGGAATTGGCCCGGAGAACCTTCGTATTCGTGAACTAATGGTTCGCCTGGGCGATACCGATATCCAAGAAGTCATCATTGCTACCGATCCCAACCTTGAGGGTGAAGCTACGGCTACCTACTTGGCCAGAATGATTAAACCGCTGGGCCTCAAGATCTCCCGCTTAGCTTCAGGATTGCCGGTTGGTGGAGACCTCGAATATGCCGATGAAGTAACTCTTGGCCGCGCATTTGAAGGTCGTCGCACGCTCGAGTAAGGCTGGTTTAAAAGATTTTCTGAAAAGTCTCATTATTTAAGATGCTTACGCGTCTCATATATCAAGATTTTTCCCTTCATTGATTAATATCTGCCACTCTTTCGCCATGGGTTTAATCGTTCAGAAATATGGCGGCTCCTCCGTCGCTGATGCCGAAGGGCTCAAGCGAGTCGCTAATCGCATCGTGGCCACCAAGAAAGCTGGCCACAAGGTCGTCGTGGTTGTTTCTGCCATGGGCGATACCACTGATGAATTGCTCGACCTTGCCGAACAAGTATCGCCACTTCCTAATGGTCGTGAGCTCGATATGTTGCTTACCGCTGGTGAGCGAATTTCGATGGCGCTTCTTGCAATGGCAATCGGAAATCTCGGACACGAAGCGCAATCATTTACCGGTTCGCAAGCTGGCGTAATCACCACTTCTGCGCACGGCCGCGCTCGCATTATCGACGTTGCACCAGGACGATTGGTGGAAGCGATTGATGCCGGTGCGATTGTGATTGTCGCCGGATTCCAAGGAATTAGCCAAGACACCAAAGATGTCACCACTCTTGGTCGTGGCGGTTCTGACACAACAGCGGTCGCACTTGCTGCGGCACTTGATGCAGATGTCTGCGAAATTTATACCGATGTCGATGGCGTCTTCTCGGCCGATCCGCGCGTTGTCCCTAGCGCTCGTAAATTAAAGACGGTTACTTATGACGAGATGCTCGAACTTGCAGCATCTGGTGCAAAAGTTCTGCACCTGCGTTGCGTGGAATATGCGCGTCGCTATGACCTACCGATTCACGTCCGTTCATCATTCAACAACAACGAAGGAACATGGGTGGTCAAAGATCATCCAGAAGGAGAAGCCATGGAACAAGCAATCATCTCTGGAATTGCGCACGACAAGAGTGAAGCAAAAGTCACTATCGTCGGCGTTCCTGATCGCACCGGTATCGCTGCGCGCATCTTCCAAGCAATCGCAGATGCCGATATCAATATCGACATGATCGTCCAGAACGTTTCTGCTGCGGCCACTGGCCTCACCGATATCTCTTTCACGCTTCCGAAATCTGAAGGCGCTAACGCATCAGCACTTCTCCATAAAATTCAAGGCGAGATTGGCTTCCAATCAATTCAATATGACGATCAAGTCGGAAAACTTTCACTTGTTGGTGCAGGAATGCGTTCACATCCTGGTGTTACCGCAACCTTCTTTGCTTGCTTGGCTGAAGCCGGCGTTAACATCGAAATGATCTCTACTTCAGAAATTCGTATCTCCATCATCGTTCGCGAAAGCGATCTCGAAAAGGGCGTAAAAGCAGCACATACCGCCTTTGATTTAGATTCCACCGAAGTCGAAGCAGTTGTATATGGAGGAACCGGACGATGAGCAAACTTCCAACACTTGCAGTAGTTGGCGCCACTGGCGCTGTTGGAACTGTCATGCTCGACATTCTTACTAAGCGTCCAAATGTTTACGGTGAGATTCGCTTGATCGCATCAGCACGTTCGGCCGGTAAGAAGCTGATGTGTCGCGGTGAAGAACTCACTGTCGTTGCACTTTCACCAGAAGCATTCGATGGCATTGATATCGCAATGTTCGATGTGCCAGATGAAGTCTCGGCCGAGTGGGCGCCCATCGCTGCCGCACGTGGAGCCGTTGTGGTCGATAACTCTGGTGCCTTCCGCATGGATTCCGATGTTCCCCTTGTAGTGCCAGAAGTAAATCCAAAGGATGCCAAGAAGCGTCCACGTGGAATTATCTCTAACCCAAATTGCACAACACTTTCTATGATCGTTGCCATGGGTGCACTCAATAAAGAGTTTGGACTCAAAGAACTCGTCGTCTCTTCCTATCAAGCAGCATCTGGTGCTGGTCAAGAAGGTATTGATACTTTGCGCGCACAGATTTCTGCAATTGCCGGGACTAATGCTGGAGATTTTGCAGGAGATTCCCGCGAGTTCATTACTGACCTCGGTCCATTCCCAGCCCCACTCGCACTCAACGTTGTGCCATGGGCGGGATCGCTCAAAGAAGATGGCTATTCATCAGAAGAACTTAAGGTGCGCAACGAATCCCGAAAGATTTTGGGAATGCCAAAACTCAAAGTTTCTGCAACCTGTGTTCGCGTTCCAGTACTCACTACGCACTCGTTAGCAGTGCATGCGACATTTAAGAAGAAGGTGTCGCAGAAAGCTGCGCAAAAAGTATTGCGTAAAGCAGATGGCGTGAAGTTGCATGATGATCCAGCCAACAAGATTTTCCCTACTCCAGCCGATGTCGTCGGCACCGACCCAACTTGGGTTGGTCGTGTTCGCCAGAGCTTGGATGATAAGAAATCTTTGGATCTCTTTCTCTGCGGCGATAATCTCCGGAAGGGTGCAGCGCTAAATACTGCTCAGATCGCGGAACTTGTCGCGGCTGAATTCAGTAAATAAGCCCTTACACTTCACTACATGTCAGTTCTTGTTGCAGGAGGTACGGGCCTTGTTGGCTCGGCCATTGTTCGAGAACTCGAATCTCGCGGCGAATCTGTCATTTCAGTTAACTCCAAAGTCGTCGATCTGCTCGATCGTAAGGCGACCTTTGAATTTGTGGCGGATCACAAGCCCGAGACAATCATTGATGCCGCAGCTCGCGTCGGAGGAATCGGCGCCAACAACACCTACCCGGTCGATTTTCTTAGCCTCAATATTCAGATCCAGACCAATCTCATGGATGCTGCGCACGCCGCCAAGATCCCAAACTTCTTATTCTTAGGTTCTAGTTGTATCTACCCACGGGATTGTGCCCAGCCGATCAAAGAGGAGTACCTCCTTACTGGCCCGCTCGAGCTCACTAACTCTGCATACGCAGTTGCAAAGATTGCGGGCATCGAACTTATTAAGTCTTATCGCAAGCAATATGGCTACAAGTGGATCTCGGCAATGCCCACCAATTTATATGGCCCTAATGACAACTTTGACTTAGAGAACTCGCATGTATTTCCTGCTCTGATCCGTAAATTCTCAGAAGCGCATGCGCATGGCACATCTGTGAAATTGTGGGGCACCGGATCGCCGATGCGCGAGTTCTTACATGTCGATGATCTCGCTAAAGCCTGCGCCGTCCTTCTTGAAAAATATGATTCTCCGGAGCACATCAATATTGGTACTGGCATCGACGTGACCATTAAAGATCTTGCAAATACGGTTGCTGCCGCTGTTGGATTTACTGGCGAGATTGAATGGGATACCTCAAAGCCGGATGGAACCCCGCGAAAAGTCCTGGATGTAACAAAAATGAAAGCTTTAGGATGGAAACCAGAGATAACTCTTCAAGCTGGAGTTGCCTCCACAGTAGAGTGGTACAAACAGAACAAGATGGGTAAATAAATGTCAGGAAAGCGCGCCTTTATCACCGGCATCACAGGTCAAGATGGTTCTTACCTTACCGAGTTGTTGTTAGAAAAAGGCTACGAAGTTCATGGCCTGATCCGCCGTTCAAGTTCATTTAACACTGGTCGGATCGATCACATTTACGAAGATCCACATACTCCAAATCCAAAATTGTCATTGCATTACGGCGATCTTACTGATGGTGTAAACCTCACCAACTTGATCCGGGAAATTCAACCAACTGAGGTCTACAACCTCGGCGCACAATCACACGTACAAGTTTCTTTCACTATGCCGCAATACACAGCACAAGTAGATGCAGTTGGAGCAGTAGCGCTGCTCGAAGCAATTCGCGCATCCGGTGTGAACACCAAGTATTACCAAGCAAGTACATCCGAGCTTTATGGATCGACTCCACCACCGCAGAATGAGAACAGCCCATTTCATCCTCGTAGCCCATATGCCGCTGCGAAGTTGATGGCTTATTGGTGCACGGTGAATTACCGCGAGGGATATGGAATCCATGCCACAAACGGAATTCTCTTTAACCACGAATCTCCGCGCCGTGGCGAAACATTCGTTACTCGCAAAATTACTCGGGCAGTTGCTCGTATCTCCCAAGGTTCCAAGGAGAAGTTATTCCTCGGAAATATGGATGCGGTCCGCGACTGGGGCTATGCCAAGGAATATGTTGAATCCATGTGGCTCATGCTTCAACAAGATAAGCCAGGCGATTATGTTGTCGCTACCGGGGTTGGTGCGACCGTAAAAGACTTTGCTGACGCTGCTTTTAGCCACGTTGGTCTCAAGTGGCAAGACCACGTCGAACTCGATGCTCGATATATCCGCCCGACCGAAGTAGATGCGCTGATCGGTGATCCATCAAAGGCAACGAAAGAATTGAAGTGGAAAGCAACGACTCATTGGAAGGGTCTTGCAGAACTCATGGTTGATGCTGATGTGGAGCTAGTTAAGAATAAGAAGTAACTAGCTCCACATCTCTACTTTTTAGTTCTTGCGGGTGTTCTCTGCAATATGAATCAATGAAACAGTGAACTCCACGATGATTCGCCAGATGATCAGAACAAGGAATGTTCCCGCTATTCCACCTATGAAGTAGATCGGGAATATCAGCCAATCGATAAACCTTGCGCCGTATTCTGTGGATGGCAAGAAATTGCCCATTGCAGCTGCTGGAACTGCAAGCGCGGCGAAGGCGACGATTCCTACTGAATAGCCAGTGTAGATATATCCGCCCAACTTACGAGTGATGTACTGATTGATCTTGAAGTCACGTAGATCATCGATCAGTTGTTGGATGTGGCTAACCCAGTGAATTGAAGCCCAGAGCAATACTGACCATAGAAGTAGATCTGCGCCAACTGCGAAAATCAGAGCAAAGACTTGAATGAAGCTCATGTAGATATTTCCACTCAAACCTCTGTAGCCCCACTCGTTCCATATTGTTAGTCCTGTGCCAAAAATTAAGCCAGCAATAGACAGAGCAGTGAGAATTGCCCAAATGATCGAATGAAGGCGATGGGCCGAGTCGGTAAAGAAAGCGCGCAAGACCATGAAAAAAGTTACGAACTTTTCTAATTGCGCATAAGAGAGAACTCCTAATAAGAAGACAGCCAGGGTCTGGGAAGCTGCGAGTGGAGCATGCCCTGGTGAATTTATGAAAAGTGCCCGGAGTTGATCCACCATGCTCATGTCGCTATTGCGAAATGCGTTGGCGAGATCAAACCAGTAATAGATATTTGCACAGAATGCGCCATAGGTAAGGACGGCACGAAAGCGCAGGTTGCGAGAGCAAATTGCGAAGAAAATCAACAAATATGCAGTTGCACTTACCGACGTGTATTGATCACTAAATACATTGTTTACATTTCCAAATCCGCCGTAATAGTCCCTAGATCCCCAATAGAAGGTGTTGGGCACCATCAAGAGCGCTGCTACGACTAATAGCCATCGCGTTAATTTCTCTGAGATTGCTGGCATGAATATCTCCATCCCTCGTTGGGTTACTCATTCGTGAACCCGATGAAAAAAAGGGTAGCAAGGCAGTACTTCTGATTAGGTGATGACTAGCGGTCATCTGTGGCGAAAGATTTAAGAATGTTAAAAAGCAGCTTCTAAAGTAACCAAGGAAACTTCGGGTGGGGACGCCACTCGAATGCGCGCAAAGGGACTTGTTCCCATTCCCGCAGAAACATGTAACCAAGGCTGATCATCTTCTTTCGTCAATCCACGAGCACGCCAATTAGGTAGATCGCAATTTGTTGTGAGCGCCTTGCTTCCACCCGGCCATGGCAAGCGCACTTGGCCACCATGTGTATGTCCAGCAAAAATCAGATCCAGGCCATCCGCGCCCATCGAATTTAATACCCTCATGTAAGGAGCATGAGTAATACCGATTGCAAGATCAGCGCTCGTATCTGGCGCACCACTAATTAATTCATAATCATCGCGCTCTAAATGCGCATCATCAGTACCACGCGCTTCTATTTTGGTACCGTTAATTTCAAGCATCGCTTTTGCATGATTGAGATCAATCCAACCAAGATCAGTAAGAGATTTTGAAAGTCCGCGCCAAGGAAGCTCTTCTCCAATAATTCGCTTACCGTGATCTTTCATTAGATAAGAGAATGGATTTTTTGGTTTTGGGGCGTAGTAATCATTAGATCCAAAGACGAATAATCCTGGGATATCCAATAAATCGGCGAGTGCTTCGAGAACTGTGGGAACAGCGTCTTGATGGGCCAAGAAATCACCAGTGCTGATTACTAGGTCGGGCTTTAATTCAGCAAAGCTCTTGATATCGGCTATCTCGACTTTGCGCTTAGGGGTTAGGTGGAGATCAGAAAAATGCAGCACACGGATATTTGCGGCGCCCTGCGACAAGACCGGCACCGAAACCTCGCGTAGTTGAAAGCTCATAGGCGTGAGAAGATACCGCTATGGGACTAAAAGAGACACTTCAGGGCGACCTCACCGAGGCGATTCGCTCACGCGATGAATTAACTTCCGGCACCATCCGCATGATTTTGAGTGCCATCACCAACGAAGAGGTTTCGGGCAAGAGCGCGCGCGTTCTCACCGATGCCGAGATCATCACTGTACTTTCTCGCGAATCTAAGAAGCGTCGCGAAGCCGCCGATGCTTTCCGCGAAGCTGGTCGCGCAGATAAATCACAACTCGAAACAGATGAAGGTGAAGTTATCGCTCGCTATCTTCCCGCTCAACTTTCCGAAGCTGAACTTAAGAAATTAATTTCAGATGCCATCACTGAAACTGGCGCAGCTGGTCCATCAGGCATGGGACTTGTCATGAAGAAAATTCAACCTCAAATCGCAGGCAAAGCCGATGGTGGACTTGTCTCATCTCTAGTGAAAGCAGCGCTCAATGGCTAAATATGAATATGCAACAGTTCCCCTTCTTTCACATGCCACCAAGCAGATTCTCGACACATGGGGTTCTGATGGTTGGGATCTTGTACAAGTAGTTCCGGCACCAGGCACCGGCGAGCAACTCGTCGCTTACATGAAGAGAGAGATCAACTAATGAGCATTCGCGCCAAACTTTCCGAACTCGGTCTCGAACTTCCAGTAGCTGCCAAGCCAGTTGCTGCATATGTCCCTGCTGTCAAAACCGGCAAGCTCGTCTTTACCGCAGGTCAATTACCACTCGTTGATGGCGCAATTCCCTTCATCGGAAAAGTTGGCGGCGAAGTTACTCAAGAGCAAGCAAAAGAGATGGCGCAGATCTGTGCACTCAACGCAATGGCTGCGCTCAATCTCGTAGATGATGTCGATAACGTTTCCAAGATCGTTCGCATTGTTTGTTACGTCAATGGCGTTCCTGGATTTATCAATGCACCATTCGTCGCAAATGGCGCTTCTGAATTGTTTATGAAGCTTTGGGGTGACGAAGCCGGTGTTGCAGCCCGTAGTGCTATTGGCGTTGCTGAGTTGCCATTGAATAGCCCGGTTGAGGTCGAACTAACTTTCGAACTCAAGTAGATCTTTAATCGTTAGATAGAAAGAGCAAGCGATCTGATGGGGCGAAAATCGCGCAATAAAATAGCGCGTATTCTCCTAATTGGATCTCTTCTTTCATTTCTTAATACTTCGCTGGGAAGTTCATCCGCATCTGCTGCTTTTCAAACCGCGGGATTAATTGCCAACTGGCAAGGCAGTTCATTATCTGGCGGCTCAACCACCTGGGTCGACTCAGTTAATTCAAATACGCTGGCACTCACTGGTACCTCATATAACTCAGCCAATGGCGGCTCTCTATCTTTTAATGGCACGAGTACATATGCCTATAAGTCAACAGCGCTAACAAGCTTTACCTCTTCGACAGTAAGTATGTTCTTTTGGATTAACGTCCCTGATTTATCTGCAACCAGAGTTATTCAACAGATATCTCGAAGCAGTTCAAATATAGTAAATGAACAGCAGTTTTATATAAATCAAACGACGGGAACTTTTACTTATTGGGATTATGACGGTGCGAGCTATGGATTCAATGGAGTTTCAACGGGATCAGTAACCGCCAATAAATGGAATTACGTCGGCTTTGTAAAGAAACCAACTGGAGTGGGAAACAATGCAACTCTGACTTTTTATATTAATGGTCAAGCGGCCGGAACGATTACTTCGTCGGTAAATGTTGCTATTGGATTATCAGATTACACACTCGGCGTGGACTATCGAGACATGGGCATTGGTCCAAAATGGTTCAAAGGTAACTTCGGGCAAGCAACTATTTGGAGTACTGAATTATCTTCAACAGATGTAATCAATAATTACGCCGCCACCAATGGAAATTACTACCTTCCATCAATCACCAGTAGCTCATCATCGCAATCGATCTACTTAACGCAGAGCATTACATCTGTCACGGAGAGCAATACCGGCGGCACAGCAACATATTCGATCTCGCCAGCACTACCGGCCGGACTTTCTATTGATTCTGGTACGGGAACGATCTCAGGTACTCCGACAGTTGCATCGGCTTCGACGACTTACACAATCACCGCTACCAATATTGCAGGAACCTCAACGCAGAGTTTTACTTTGGCCGTAACGCAGGTAGGTGTGGTGATCTCAGCCCCCGCTTCGGTGGTCTTCCGACAATCTGTTTCGATCCAAGCGACTCCCAATGGATCAGGCACGATAATTTTCTACGCCAACGGAAAGCGACTACCAACTTGCCAGCGGTTAACAACAAGCGGATCAATGATTACCTGCACATGGAAACCATCACTCCATGGCGAGAATAAGGTTTATGTCAGATTTACGATTGCTGGAATTTCGGGTCAATCTGCAACCTCAGTAATTAGAGCAACGCCGCGAAGTAATAATCGCTAATAAGAATTAGCGTCCGCGCTTGGAGAGACGCTCGAAATCGAGTACCACTACTGCGCGAGGTTCTAGACGTACCCAACCGCGACCTGCGAAATCTGCAAGTGCTTTATTAACGGTTTCGCGGGATGCGCCAACGAGTTGAGCAAGTTCTTCTTGAGTGAGATCGTGATTGACGTGCAGGCCCTCTTCTTTTTGAACGCCAAAACGGGAACCAAGATCCATGATTGCTTTTGCTACGCGACCGGGAACATCAGAGAAGACGAGGTCTGCCAGAGTTTCGTTAGTGCGACGTAGACGCTGAGCAAGACGGGCAAGAAGTTGAAGTGAGACTTGTGGGTGCGCAGTAACCCAACCAATAACTTGGTCGTGGGCGAGTGCGAGAAGTCGTGTATCTGTGACTGCGGTGGCAGTTGATGTGC
>CANFRP010000029.1 GCA_947449535.1 Actinomycetota bacterium
AGCCAATAGTTGTTTTGCCGACACCACAAAAGTAACTGGAATCGTCACAACTAATTCCACAGAATATTCAGCTGGACCACCCATCTTCGATAAGGCAACAGGTTCACTTAATTATCAAGTGGCTTCACCCCACTTCACTCCAGCAGGCGAAGTCTTTAAGGGAAACTACGACTTGGTAATGGCATCTTCGGTGGCGCGTTGTGTGTATGGATTTTCGAGCGCGCCGATCAAAGCAGAGATATCGGTAACCAGCGCAGATGGATCACCTCAAATTGCCACAACGGTTGTGGGAGAAGCCAATGGTTGGTTGCATCTACAAGCGAATAACTTTGAATTTTCGGCACCAACAGTGACTGCAAAATTGACGCAAGATGCAGCCCCTGCTGCAAAACCAATGAGTTCGATCAAGAAAGTTGCCGCATCCATCACTTGCGTGAATGGGAAGCTATCCAAGAAAGTAACTACCGCCGCATGCCCAAAGGGATGGAAGAAGAAGTAGATGAGAAAACCACTTATTAAAACCATCGCTCTTGCGCTATTTTTCACATTTGGGTTTTCCGTAACTGCGTCTGCGGATAACAACACGAGCTGGGCACCAGCATCACCACAGAAGTATGCCGCCAACTTCCATGCCGTCTATTACGAGGATTCTTCGCCTTTGCGCTTTGATTTCTCATTATTGCAAGGACGAGAAGCCGTTAATGGCCCAGAGGCAAATATCATTACCTGCAAAGCGGTTACCGATCCAAAATGTGCGGGCATGGGTCTTATTTACAATTCAATTCTTAAAGTGTGCGGAAGCGCATCGGATACGGATTGCATTTCCTCAGTAGAAGCGATTGATGCAAATGAAAATTCAACACCAGGAAAGTTTTCTCACTACACGGTTGTAAACCACCCCAATGCTTATCCTGCTTATCCAGCTTTAGATATTCCCCAAGGAGATATGCCCAGCATCTGGAGCTTGCCTAGCGCCCCACATGCATCAGGAACTGATTACGTAGTTGAAGCAGGGATCGCTGGAGAATACGGAGCGGATGGATCACCATCCCTAATCGGACGATATTTATCGGTAACTCTAAAACCTGTTGTCTTAAAAGATTTCGGCAAAGGTGCAGAGACTCAAAGTGGTGGCTGGGGGAATCCAACGCCGGGCTATTACTACGATGCTTGTACAGTTTTTCAACAAACTCCTACTCACACAAATGTTAACTGTGGTCACGTTAATGGCGATACCTGCCTTTATCCCACAGCAGAGCAAGGTCTTTGTTATGTAAAAGAAGAGTTCGCACCTGCGCAGAAATTCAAAATTAATCTCCGGCTCTCAAAAGAGCCAAATGGTTGGCTTCACGGCCGCATGATCGATCCCAATGTGACGATTTCAAAGAACGCAACCGGGTCTGTTGATCTCTCCGTTACTGCGGGAGTCACTTCGGTACCAATGGTTTATCAAGGCGCTTTGTGGCCAGAGCTCACGCCAGAAGTTCAGAAGTTCTGGGTGGATTGTTGGGCCTATGGCCCCTTCTGTGGCGTCGGACAATCCAATGGATCTGGTCAAGATTTCAATGATTATGCCGCAACGCTAGACGGAAATAATAAAGTTAATCTGCTGATCTTTCCATTGTCATCTGGAGCAGTACCTCTGGCAGGCATGAGCGCAATTAACAAGATGATTGGTGATAAAGCTACTGCGACTTCTTCATCATGGTCATTTAGATCTCTATCCAATAACGAGATGAATGGCGCAGATAAGTGCTTCACAAATACAACTGGAATTAAGGGAATTGTGACGACAAATTCAACGACATATTCTGCTGGACCTCCAGCTTTGTTAGATGGCACTTTGAATTACAAAGTCGCTTCCCCACACTTCAATCCTGATGGCACTGTATTTAAAGGCACCTACAACCTAGTTATTCGCTCTGATGTTGCGCGCTGCCTCTATCACTTCACTTCCGCTCCGATAAATGCAACCATCTCTGTGACAAGCGCAGATGGCGTTCCAGAGCTTGCAACAACAGTTGTTGGCGAAAAGGATGGCTGGCTGCACTTGAGTGCCAATAACTTTGAGTTCTCATCTCCTACGGTGGTTGCGAAGTTGACTCAAGATGTTGCTCCAGCGCCAACTATTGCGAAGAAACCAGCAAGTAAAACAATTACTTGCGTCAATGGAAAATTAACCAAGAAGGTCACTACCGCCGCATGCCCTAAGGGTTACAAGAAGAAATAACTACGACTTCTTTTTACGAGCTTCCTCTTCGTCTAATTGCTTAAGGTACGCCTCAGGATCTTCAGGGTATCTCGGCCACCCCATGTGATCGCATATTTCATTAATGGTCATGCCTGCTTCGAACATCTGAAAGAGCGGATCTGCGGCGTCGGCAGCAGCCATTTCTTCCTCAGTTCTAATATGTCTATTCTTCGATTTCATTTTTTACCAATTCTTTCTCTGCTTAATTTTTATCAGCCTGGCTGTGCGTAGGGTCCAGATATCAAAATATTCATCTTTATGATCTATGAAGAGTTCAATGCTAAATTTTTTAGAATATGGAATGACTAGAAAAGTTCTTGTTCCGTGAACATCGTCCGTGCGGTCGATCGCTAGAAGTTTTGGGTTACCTTCAACATAGCGACGAATGTAATTTGCATCGACTCCATGCTTTGAGCCAAGTTTAGAACCAACATTGTCATTCATCAATAGTTGGGCTATCCAGATTCGTCTCCATGTGGGCATCGGTGAAGCATCAGTTAAACCGTTAACGGCTTGCTGGTGGGTCACTGTGATGTGTGGAGAGAGAAGCGATGTGTAAAAACTTAAGTGGCTTGGGACAGGATCGAACTGTCGACCTCACGATTTTCAGTCGCGCGCTCGTACCAACTGAGCTACCAAGCCGTTCTATTTAGTTGTATAAATCGAAAGTAAAGAGAGTGTGTGGACACTCCCTCTACTAGCGACCCGGACGGGACTTGAACCCGCGACCTCCGCCGTGACAGGGCGGCGCGCTAACCAACTGCGCTACCGGGCCTTCCAAGTACTAGTCGGCCTTACTCTTCCGAGCAGTTCGTTCATCCCCGCTTTCGCGGCAACGGACAACCTTCTAGTCTCATTTTTCTCCGATGACTTACGCCATCGAATAGTGCCCCCAACGGGGTTCGAACCCGTGTTACCGCCGTGAAAGGGCGATGTCCTAGGCCTCTAGACGATGGGGACTTCGGAGGGCTAAGGGTATCTGACCTTTGGGGATGGGCAAAATTACGAGATAAGCCACTTCGTAGACACGGAAACAGAGAGATCCTGTGTGCCTAAATCTATTTGTGTTGCTCCCGCATCACTCTTTGCCATCGCCATCAATATTCCTGGATTTGATGGAGCAGATGATTCATCGAGCGAGATGATCTTGCCGAGTTTCACACTGAGCAATTTTGCATAAGAAGCAGCTTTTGCTTGTGCGGATTTCACTGCAACAACTCGAGCGGCCTCTGATGCTTTTGCGTTGTCATACACAAATGGAGTCACACCATCGACAGCGAGAGCATCGCCACCAGCGGCCACTATTGCATCGACGACTGCGCCTGCAGAAGCTGCAGCTCGGACGATAACTTCAAATGTCTGTGACGCGCGATAGCCGATAAGAACAGTGCCCTTATCTTGGGTGTAGTTGTATTCCGGAAATACCGTCAATGTGGTGGAGCGAATGTATTGAGTTGCAATTGAATTTGCGGTGAGCGCAGCGCGCACTTTTGTCGAAGCTGCATTTGCTGTTGCAAGCGCATCTTTGCTGGCGAGTGCGACGTTAGAGACGGTGAGATTTATGCGAACTGCATCTGGCTTTACCTTGACGGTGCCAATAGCAGAAACAGAGATGTATCGAGTATCAACGGCGCTCGCAGCGCTGGTTGTGAGAACTGTGCCGATCAGGGCAAGTGCTGCGATTGATGCGATGACTGATTTCTTGGAGGAAAGTTGAATTTTCATAGGCGTAGCCTCTCACGCCATCCATAAGGATTTACCGATAATTTAATGAGAGAATGGTCAAATGAGTTTCCTCTCGCAATGCTCGACCGAGACTATTGCTAGCGCCGCAAAGGCACTTGCCGATGGTCACCTTGTCGCATTTCCTACCGAAACCGTTTATGGACTTGGCGCCGATGCCACCAATCCCGATGCGATTGCGCGGATATATTCCACCAAAGGACGTCCTTCAGATCATCCGCTCATTATTCATATTCCGTCAATCGATGCGATGGGGCAGTGGGCGTTAGATATACCGACCTATGCAATTTCATTAGCGCGTGATTTCTGGCCGGGTCCCATGACATTAATTCTCAATCGATCAGGCATGGCTAAAGATTTCGTTACAGGTAATCAAAATTCAGTGGGGCTTCGCGTTCCTGAACATCCGATTGCACTTGCACTACTCCAACAATTTGCGGCGCTCGGTGGCAAGGGTGTTGCCGCCCCGAGTGCTAATCGATTTGGCGCAGTCTCACCGACCACGGCGCAGGATGTTGCCGAAGAGCTCAGTACTTATTTATTAGCAGGTGATCTCATTCTCGATGGTGGTCCCTGCAACGTCGGTGTCGAATCCACCATAATCGATTGCACTGGCGCTGCCCCACGTATTTTGCGTCCCGGCGCGATCACTCCCGAGATGATTAAGGAATCCACCAGCCTTGAATTAGATGAAAGTATTTACACCCCAACCATTCGCGTCAGTGGTTCTTTGGAATCGCACTATTCACCTAAAGCAAAAGTGACACTCGATATCCAAGCGCTGACCGGTCAAGGCTTGATTGCAATGGCGGAGGTTGAGACACCCGAAGGTGTTATTCGTCTTGCTTCGCCTTCCACTATTGAGCAATACGCTCGCGAGCTCTATTCCGCTTTACGGGCGGCAGATAGCGAGGGTCTCACTCATGTTGTTGCAATATCTCCAGTGGGCGATGGGTTGGCCGCTGCTATTCGCGATCGATTGAAGAGATCAGCCGCTTTTTAATTACCTGTATCTCCCGTAAACTCACCTCATGCGCCTCATAAGAGTTGCTCTTATTCTTGCGGTTCTCGCAACTTTTTTCCAACCAATTTCTCCTGCAATTTCTGTAGGAACATGCACTCCTACCTTTCAAACCAATTCTGCTTCATATACCCAAAAAACTTATGTTTTTTCTGGACTTGGTTCATGCACATGGATTGTTCCAACAGGGATTGGAACTCTGGTTCGCATTGATTTGCGTGGAGGTGGTGGAGGTGGTGGCGCAGGATCTTTTGCGGGCTCTGCCAATACTTCAGGTGGCGGTGGCGGTGGCGGTGTAGGTGGCGCAACCCTCAAATCCACTGGACTATCACTTACCCCTGGAACGTCAGTAAGTGTTTCTCTTGGAGCTGGAGGCCCCGGTGGCGCTGCTACATCCTTGAACGCAGTTGGAGGAAACGGGTCAGATGGATCAGCTACAACCTGGACTCCAGTATCTGGAACTTCATTATCTGCTGCGGGTGGATCGGGAGGAACTGGTGGATCTTATTCAAGCGGTCCTGTAGGTGGTGCGGGTGGAAATTTCCCTGGAGTAAATTCAAGCGGAACTTCACAATTTGCAACATCGGGGGGTTCGCAAAATAATGGTAATGGTGGTGGTGGCGCAGGTCCTATGGCGAGCTATAACGCAACCTCAACTTCTGGTGGTTTAGGTGGCGATGCAAATAATGGATATTTACCAATCGCATCCGGCGGCGGCGGTGGTGCTTCAGGTTTAAATACAAACACTGGTGGTGGGTCGACCGGTGCATCTTCTTCTCGTGCTGCGACTGCAGTTTCAGCCGAAGGCTCTGGAGGTGGTGGTGGAGCTGGATGTAAATCAGATACTGCATGCGCAAATATTGCCGGAGCAACAGGTCGAAGCGGCTACATCATTCTTATTTTTGCTTGGGGCATTAAGTCAAGTGACTCGAGTGATTCATTTACCACAGGCCAAACAGTCAATCAACAAATTGCTCTTGCATCACCTAATCCAGACACCTCAACAGCTTGGATATGGGCCAGCGGTGCCTCGTTGCCAGCTGGACTAAGCGTTGTTTCTACCGCAACAAGTGATGGAATTGCGCTTTATTTGCAGGGCGTACCAACGGTATTGCAAAGTGCTTCGGCAACCACCTTTTCTATACGAGATCCAGCCAGTGGTCTGACGCCCTCTTTCACAGTAAACATAACGATTACTAAGGGTGGACAACCCACCTTTGCGCTGAGTGATGCAACGGTTTATTCGGGAGACACTTTAACTCTCAGTGCTACTGGAGCGCTTAGTTCAGTTGCAACAACTTATTCTTCCAATTCATCATCATGCGTACTATCTGGCACAAATAACTCCACTCTGACTGCAACAGCGGGAACTGGTTCTTGCACAATCACCGCATCTAACGCGGGCGATTCGAATTTCAATTCGGCCTCTACGACAGCAACTATCACTTTGACGAAAAAGACCCCTTCGCTTTCCTTAAGTGCCTCCCCGTCATATGGATTGACTGGATCATCCGTAACCCTTACCGCAACGATTACATCGGGAACAACCGGGACAATTTCCTTCTCTGCGAATAGTTCCACCATCTCTGGTTGTGGATCGGTAAATATTTCTGGAAGTTCAGCAGTATGTACTTGGACTCCGCCTTCAGCTTCCGGTTCACCCTTCACATTATCGGCTACATATGGCGGGGACTCTAGTTATGGGGTAGCGAGTGCGAGTTACGGACCATACAGTGTCTACGCACCAACGACTGTAAGTTATACAGATACAGCGACCGTAGTTGGAACTGCGTTAACGATTACCCCAACAATTTCCGGCGGCGCGGGATCACCCTCCTCTTGGACCTGGTCAATTGGTAAGACCTCCGATGGAACTTCAGTCTCTGGCATTTCTATCTCAGGTGGAACTATTTCCACCACATCTTCATTAGGTTATGGCGTCTACGCAATGACAGCTACCGAAACTGATTCAGTCGGCGTTGTTCAAAGTAGCACTATTACTATCACTGTAAATAAAGCCACAGGAAATATCACTCTAACGCCGACCACCATCACTGGCACGGTGGTGTCGGGAATTACTGTGAATCGTCAGATTCAATTACGAGGCAGCACTGGCCTTGGGGTCGGCACCGGAAAAATGACCTTCTATGCAAATGGCGCTGCTGTTTGCACCGATGTATTTGTATTTAGCGGAGCAGCTACATGTTGGTGGGGTGTTAGCGATACAAGCACCGCTCTTTTCACATTAACCATGACGTACACCGGCGATTCAAATGTCAATGGTGGCTCCTCAAATACGATCTCGAACTTTCCTGCCAACCCATTACCGAGCGCAACATATAGCGACTTGCACGTGAGCAATGGTCGAACCGGAAGCGCAGCACCTACTACTTCGGGTGGAACTGGCCCAGCAAGCAGTTGGAGTTGGTCGATCTACCAGATGGGGACAGGTCAACAGATTTCAGGAATCACAATTAATTCATCTACTGGAGTTGTTTCGGTTGGTTCAAATACCGCCAATGGAACTTACACAATGCAAGTCATTCCGACAGACGTCACTAATGCTAATAACAATGCAACAATTGTTATTTATGTGGCCGCCCACTCGGCGCCAACAATAGTGTTATGGAATTCGTCTGAAACAGTGACAGCCGGAAATTCGATTATCGGTTATGCACTACTTAGTACGGGCGGCTCTATCGATACTTACACGATTTCACCAACTGTGCCAATTGGAATGTCTTTTGATACTACGACGGGAATATTTTCAGGAACACCTACAAATGGACAATCAGCTACTACCTATACAATTAGGGCATACAACTCGGTGGGAACATCTTCGGCCACCTATACATTGACAGTTGTTGTAAATAGTTCGGGCACAACAATTACCATTCATTTGGCTTCGAATAACACATCGGCATTTAAAGGAATTGTGAATGGAATTGTCGCTGACACCAGTGTTAACGGAAAAGTGACTTACTACTGGAATGGCAAGAAGATACCTGGATGTATTTCACTATCGACCACCTCGCTCTCAGCGACATGTAATTGGAAGCCAGCTGTCCGCGGAGGTGCTGCTCTCTATGCCTCACTCAAGCCAACCAGCGGTTCTTACACCGCATCTCGCTCAGCAAATCTAAATGTGGGCATTGCTCCTCGAACCACAAAGCGATAACTCTCTTTAACTAGTCATCTGACCGGCCTATAACTTGTTTTATGTAGTAAATACGAAATGATTTGTGCATGAAGAAGTGGGCTACTTGTGTGCTGTTAGTAGCCTTTACATTCACCACATCCCCTGCTTTTGCTGGCGTTCTACCAACCTCAGATCCCAACAAAACATCATTCACAGCAATCGTTGATAGCGGAACATCACAAAATAGAGTTTCGGGTGCGGCGTCAGAGATCTTGCCAGTGTGTGCGCCGAGCCAACAGAGTTGGTGCATTTCTTCACTAGAAGTCGATTTTGGAAACAATAAGTTCGTGCCCGCTAAGTTCTATAAATATGTTGATAATGGAGTAAGGCCAGATTCACTCGCAGTCCAAGTGCTCCCAGAAAAATCTGCAATTAGCCTGTGGACTGCCAAGCGCCCAGATGGCACCGATGCGCACTTAGCTGTTCACTCTGTACTTGCGCCCAACCTTTTCTCCAGTTCGATTTATTCAGTCAAAGAAGTTAAGAGCAATGTGAAAGATGACATTTGGGGATCTCTTAATAATGGATTAGCAGATTATCGGCTTTCAAATCCTGGATATGTTGATGATTGCGCCTATGTCTCACAAGGTATTTGTGGGCAAAGAATTTCTTCGCAAGGAAGTATTTATCGCCTCACCCAATTCGTCAGCAATGACTATGCAACTTGGTTTGCTGGGCGACTCATAGGTGGCACTTACCTCGGCACCAAGATCAGCGATACCCAAACGAAATTAGTCACAACCGGCGCTCCAGTAAAAGTTCCAGAAGTTATCAAGGAAGAGCCTGGCGTTGATCGGCTAGTGGCATCGGGATGTACTGATCCCGTTCAATATGCAAAAGATCATCCGCATGTTGATCAGCGAACCCTCGACAGTATTTGTGCACAGGCCAAATTCAGTTATGAGATGTGTTTCCCGGAAAATAAATGGCCAGTCGGAAGTAGCATGCGAGTCGAGTGCTCCCTTCAAACGCGGATGAATTCTTTCTATTTCGCCATTACCCCATTTACGAACAATTTCGCTTTGCTCAATCTCTACCTCACCTCATTGCCTTCAAGTACGCGAGATTCTGAGATCTGGACTTTTCAAAGCGCTGGTTCTGTTCACAGCAGCATGTGTTTAGAAAATGGTAATTTCCTAGGTGCAATAAATACCAATGCATTAGTTTTTGATGCCTACCCACCATTGCTCATTAATGGGCAATTGAATTACCGCGTTTCATCTCCCCATTTAAATACTCAAAATGTTGAGAATGTTGGGGCCTATGAACTTCAATTAAATTCAGATGTTCTGCGCTGTATGTATAACTTCACAAAAGCACCCATTGAAGTCAAGGTGTCCGTGACTTCTGAGGATGGGGTCGCCCAGATCGCTACGACAAATTGGAGTGAATCAAATGGCATCTCTCGACTTACTATTGCCGGCTTCCATTATTCATCACCAAAAATTCAAGTTGCTTTTACTCAGAGCCCAGAAGTTACAAAAATAATTGCCAAGCCCAAAACGATTGTGTGTATTAAAGGACGTACCTCCAAGAAGGTAACCGGACTAGAGCCCAAGTGCCCTACGGGCTATAAGAGGAAGTAGCTTCTCAGTGGCGCTTACCGGAGGGAAATACGCACTCTTCTTGTCGTATAGACTCTGCCACCGCGCTTAAATAACGCAGTGGGGCCTATAGCTCAGTCGGTAGAGCAACGGACTTTTAATCCGTGGGTCGACAGTTCGAGCCTGTCTGGGCCCACTTTGCATCACCTCTTCCCATTAGCCCTCAATCTGAGTTGAATACCTAAACAGGATTTAACTATGCGAGATGGGAATTAATAATGGCTCAACTTGGATCGATTATCGATGGCTTTGCCGCAAGCTTTCGCAACCGGGATATCGAATCTTGTCGGTCAGCCATAGCGAAAGATTTCCAATGGTTTGCCCCGGATGGATCTCTGGTGGTTGAAGGAGCTGAGACATTTCTTGGAGCTATCGAAAATTTTTGGCGAGAAAATCCTGACGTCCAAAACAGCACTTCCGAATGTATCGAAGTGGGAAATTTAGTTGCACATACCGAAACATTTACCGGCTATGCCGATGGCCACGCCGAAGAGAACATTTGGGTCTATGAATTTGAGGGTTTGAAGATCAGGAAGATGTTCGGGTATCTCGTAAAGGCTTAAGTTTTTTATTGCGCCACTTTCCCAGCAAAATGGGTATGAATCTTGGTATCCCAACCACTTCTTATCTCTTCTAAAGCCGCTCCTGATTGATCCCGCTTCTACGACTTCACCGTCCTGCCTTAATTTCTGCCCTTATCGCCCTTATCGCCCTTATCGCCCATATCGCCCTTTTTGCGATATTCCATAAAGGCCAGTGACCCTTCGTTAACCATATCTTCTACAGACTTTCCGGTTTTAGGGTCGCGCCAGTTTGGATCTTCGAAGTTAATTGATTTTGTTTCAATCTCAATTTCTGGAGATTTTGTAAGAGTTGCATGCCCATACTTATGAGCCAAATAAAAAGTGTATTTATTTAGAATAGGTGTTCTTGAAATTGCCTTCAACCAAAATGGGCCATGTTCAGATGAATACCCAATTTGATAACCGGACGGAACATTCGCCCAATTAATCTTTGGATCCTTCATTTCTTCCCCTTGCATGTAATGAGTGCTGAGTTCGTCGTTGCGGCGGTTCGTCCACTTGTCGTCCAGTGCTTCGATCTCGCTATATATGTTGAAGTTTGTCCCATCTTGCAAACCAAAGCAACATTTGTTTCTGCTTTACCAAATCCAGACTCTGACTTACTGGCAAAAGCCGGGCCATGAAATAAATCTTTAACTCGTTCAATCGTAACTAACACGTGGACTTGTTCGCCATTACAGATTGTTCGCGCCACGACATTCACTGTCAATGGGAAGTGGGTCGATTCATGGAGATCATCAGTCTTGCCGTAACAGTCATACTTAACCGGTTTGCTTTTGTCTGCCAAAAATGCTTTAGATTGGGGTGGCCTCGAGAGATTTGCTGGCCCAATGGTTATTGCACCAAAACCCAGAACACCAGTTAATGAAATAGCTGAAATTATCTTTGTACGTAAGCGCATTTAAGCCTGCCAATCATTCGATTTGTAGTTGGTTAAGCGTGACTCAAAAGATCGAAGAACTTATGGGGCTGTGGAAATCGAATATAAATTGAGAGGTTTCTGGCAGATCGCCGTGTTAATTTGCCCAGAAAAGCGAGGGCTGAGAAGATTCCCCCACGTTGTTCCGGGGTCGGTGTAATTCCGAACCGGCAGTTAAAGTCTGCGACCCGTTCACATCCAGTGACCGGTGGATTTGGTGAAATTCCAGAACCGACGGTTAAAGTCCGGATGAGAGGGACACGTCAAAGTTTCGCCATGGGCGGAGCTCTTTCTGTCTACCCCGGGATATTAATTTCACTATCTCAGGGAGAACAACTACATGTCATGGTTACATTGGTTCTATAACGCGCAAGTGCATTTCGGCGATAAGCCCACTGATGCAATCTATCTTCGCGAAATCGTCGGAAATATTTTCGGTCTTGCAAGCGCCATCTTTGGAATGCGTCGCAGCATTCTGGCTTGGCCATTTGGCATCATCGGAAATGGAATCCTCTTCACACTTTTCATCGGCAATCTATGGGATGAAAATCAATCCAGCCGCACCATGCTGGGTCAAGCCGGACGTCAATTACTTCTGATCGCTGTCAGTCTTTATGGCTGGTGGGCGTGGAATCGCAATCGCAAGAATCCAGCCAATGCAGGTAAGCCTGCGGTAAAGATTCGCTGGACTACTGGGAATGAAAAACTCATTCTGATTCCAGCGACCATCGCTTTCTATTGGGCGACTTTCTTCACCATCACTGCAATCGGTGGTTCATGGAACGTAGCCGCAGATAGCTGGATCTTTACGGGTACCGCCCTTGCTACATATGGACTTGCGAAAGGCTATGTGGAGTTCTGGTTAGTCTGGGTCGCAGTCGATGCAGTGGGCGTACCCCTTGATCTTCGTGCCCATTACTACCCAACAGCTATCATGTATCTCATCTACGGAGCTTTTGTAATCACCGGATTTTTCTCGTGGCTACGAATCTCAAGTAAAGAGAAGAAAGCAGCGCTATAACAATGCAACTTGAGATCTGCCTCGACGATATCGATGGTGCCCGCATCGCCGATGGCGCCGGGGCAGATCGCATTGAACTATGTGCTGACTTAAGCGTTGGGGGACTCACTCCATCGATCGGCACGGTTGTACAAGTATTGAATTCAGTGAAGCGAGTTGGCCTTCAAATATTGATTCGCCAGCGTCCGGGGGATTTCATTTATTCATCCGATGAGATTTCTGCGATGTGCGCCGACATTATTGCAATTAAATCTCTCGCTAATCCTCTTAATATTAAAATTGGTTTTGTTATAGGAGCTTTAACTCCCGACAATCAGATTGATCTTGCCGTAATCCGTACACTCAAAAGTGCCGCCGGAGAATGCCCGCTGACTTTTCATAAAGCTTTTGATCTCACCACTGATTTATCTGCATCACTCGATCAGCTAATCGAACTTGGTTGTGAGAGAGTCCTTACCTCTGGTGGAAAATCGACAGCGCTAGAAGGCGCACCGATCATCAAAGAGCTAGTCACCCAATCCGCAGGTCGCATCGCGATCTTGGCCGGAGGTGGAATTCGTTCACACAACATCGCCGAGATTGTTAAAGCCGCAGGAGTTACTGAACTTCATATGAGCGCCCGTGAATCAATCCCTTCACCCGCCCAATCTGGCCCTATTACCGCCTTATATGACTCCGGCGAGCGCCAAGTGACCTCTGCCGCCGTAATCGCAGAGATTCAATCCGCGATGGCCACTCTCTGACCACCCCCGACCACCAAAAACCTCACGCTTGTCGGGCAATCCCCTCAAAATAACCCTTTCGCTTTGCATAAAACTAGGGTCTAATTGCGGTGACCATACAAGAACCAGTCATCTACTTGGAGCGTCTAAGTATGTGAGAAGAGATGACCGAGTAAAACCGATCAGGGATGGTTAGCAAAAATGGCACTATCAGCAACGCAAGTACCGGTACTCAAATTCATTGAGTGGCTGACCTACAAGCCATCCGCCGCCGAGATCGCCCGTGGCCTGGTCCTTGAATACTTCGCCGACCTAGGCGCCACCAAATCCCGCCTCGCACTTTTGCACGAAGATGATTCGCTCCATTACATCGGTGATTATGGCTGGGAAAGCACTTTGACCGGCACAAAGCAAGAAAGTGCGCAATGGCGCTCTCGCACTGATGAGATTGCAAAGATAAAAATTTCTGCAAATCACTTTGGCTGGAATGATGAAAAAACAGTGTGTGGCGCACCTATTCGCGAATGCGGGACTAGCCAAGGATCTGTCGTAATTATTTTTGATCGCCCTGTTGCCGATCCAGAAGAGGTCGGAATGGCGATCGCTAGTTTTGCCCTCACATTGGGCTTTTATTTCTGCTCGACTATGGCCAAGCCATCTGCTGGTTCTGGCCAGGTACGCGCCCGACTTAACGAAAACCCCGGCAAGACCAAGGAGCTCTTTAGCCAGCGCCAGCTCTCGATCCTCCAGGGCATGGTGGAGGGCAAGACCAACCACGAGCT
>CANFRP010000030.1 GCA_947449535.1 Actinomycetota bacterium
AGTTACAACTGGAAGGGTCTTAATCGTGATCGGCTGAGAATAGATCCAAGTTCCCGCTGCTGGACCAGTAATTGCCTGGATTGCTGTGCGAATTGTGTACGAAGTACCAGGGGTAAGACCAGCAAGATTTGCTGTCACATTTGTATTCAAAGCGTTAGTAAGTGCATAAGGAGATCCCTGAACAGTGACAACGCCGGTGGCAAATGAAGCATCGGTTGAGTACTGATAATTCACACGAGTATTAGATCCCCCAGCGTTGACCATGGATACAACAGAGATGGCATCGGTTTTGATACTGGTGGTGTTCACATTATTAACAAGTGGTGCAACTGGTGCCACGATGGAATACAAAATCGGGCTTAGGGTTTTGCCTGAGGCATTAGTCGCTTCAAAGCGGTAGTAAGTACCTGACCCTGGAGTAAGTCCACGAACCGTCGCTGCGACAACAGTGAAGGTGTCAGAGTTCAAAACGGCAGGAAGGGTAATTGCAGTGACTCCGAGAGTTACCGACTTCTCATATCCATAAAGAAAGCGAACTGATGTTGCTTGTCCTTGTGGGTTCACCGCTCCGGTGAATGTATCCACGATCGACGATGGGCTGGTACGTCGGGTATCAATTGTGACGGTAGGTGCTGCGCCAACCGCTTTAACGGTAGTAAAAGTAGCGCCCGGTGTCTCTGACACTCCCGCACTATTTGTAGCGACAAGCTTGTAGTAGTACTGAGTGTTATCACGAAGGTTGGTGAGATCTAGCGCCAATGTCACTGGAGTTATTCCGGTGATTACTCCCCCACTAGTTGGAACACTTGTCACCGTATTTATTGCAAATGCGGGATCCGTTCCGTAGACAAAATTGACCGTTGTGGTGGTATTTCCAGCAATTGCAGTTCCAGCGATGTGAGCACCAAATGATGTGATTGATGTAGCTGGAATAGTGGTCAATGTGGCCTTAGTCGCAGGAGCTACTGATGTGCGAAATGAACCGATCGGTGTCTGAATTGAACCAGATTCGTTTGTCGCAGTGACGCGAAAGTAGTACTGAGTGTTAGGAATAAGGTTTGTGATAGATGCAACGGAGGTAGTGACGGCTGCTCCAGTAAATGTCGTGGGAGCAAGTGTTCCCTTCACAACGCCAGTGGCCAATGAGGCATCGATCGAGTAATCCAGAGTAAGAGTTGTTGGGGCATTACCGGCGGTCACATCGAAGGTAAGCGTGGCCGAGTTGTGAGTAATTGGTGCCACGCCTTTGAGCGCAACTGTCGGTGCAACAACTACAGGTGCATCATCGGTAGGTGATACATAAAGCAACTTATTGGGGGTGTTTGCAGCCAGTCCCTTCAATACATCTTTGGTGGATGCCGCATCGAGATAGGCGGAGACCTGCGCAACAGATGCAGAAGGATTCAAACCATAATAAACAGCTACGGCGCCAGTGACATGTGGAGCGGCCATAGATGTTCCGCTAATGGTGTTTGTTGAAGTTGCGTTTGTATTCCACGCGCCAGTGATCGAAGTTCCTGGTGCGCTGATATCTACACAGGATCCAAAGTTGGAATAACTCGCCTTGGTATCGGAGCGATCTGTCGCACCGACTGTAATTGCTGATGGCGCGCGCGCAGGTGATCGAGTACAGGCATCAGAATTTTCATTACCTGCAGATACGACCATAGTCATACCAGCATTTGTGATACGACCAATTGCTTCATCGAGTGCTGCTGAAGCTGCGCCACCAAGACTCATATTCACCACTGCTTGGGTATGAGAATTCGTATTTGTCGGAGAGAGAATCCAATCCAAACCGGCAATTACTCCGGAGACAGAACCGGTTCCAGCACAGCTCAAAACACGTACTGGGACGATCGCGGCATTCTTTGCAATTCCATATTGAGTTCCCGCTGCAGTTGATGCAACGTGCGTTCCGTGGCCATAGCAATCACTAGTGCCATTGCCATCTGCGAATCCGGTATACCCAGATTGGGAGAGACGGTTTCCAAAATCTGCGTGTGGGTAAACACCAGTGTCAACCACATAAACAGTGGCACCTACTCCAGCGCTGCGATAACCATAGGCGCTTGTGTAAGCGGGGTCAGTTGTTGGAATTGCCGCACGTTGATCAATGCGATCAATTCCCCAAGATGGTGTTGGTGTTTGAGTTTGCTGAACTGCGAGCATTCCCATCGGAGCATCTTTTTCGACTGAGAGAACACCTGGTTGCGCCAGCAAGAAGGGCACGGATGAATCAGGGAGTTCGACAGTAAATCCATCGACTGCATATCCGAAAGTCTTTTTAACCACTCCGCCGGTTTCGGTGGAGGTGATTTCAAGTGCAAGCTCCATGCCATCGATGGTGCGAACAATGTAGGTCGAGACTGGTCCAAGGTTTACTGCCGCCGATGAAGGAACGATCGCGCCCAGTGAGGTGATCAGGGCAACGGTTAATCCAATAATCGCCTTATATTGCTTCTTCATTTTTGGCTCCAGTCAGAATCAGTCGATACGAGTTTGACGGCGTCGACCAGTCACCGGTTCGCTTTTTGGCCAACTTTTCTGGGCGGGTCGGGGTTTTCATCAGGCGTGACCTGCCATATTTATCCCGAAAGAGCCCGGCCATCCCCCTCGAAGGAGACCCAGTGTCTGCACTACATAACTTTAAGAAGAACCTTGAGCATGCCGTGGAGGCAACGCTCTTCGCCTCCCGATGGTTGCTCGCACCCTTCTATATCGGCCTAGCAGCTGCCTTAATCTTGTTGCTCACTAAGTTTGTCCAAGAGTTCTGGCATTTTGCGCAAGGAATTCTGAGCGGTTCTACCCACGAAATTCAACTCGGTCTCTTGGGTCTGCTCGATATGACGCTATTGGCAAATCTCATACTCATCATGATCTTTGCCGGATACGAAAACTTTGTTTCTAAAATTGGCACCGCAGTCGGTGCTGAAGATCGGCCACATTGGATGGGTCGAGTCGATTACTCTGGCCTCAAAATTAAGTTAATAGGTTCCCTGGTTGCTATCTCAGTAATCGAACTCCTCAAAGACTTCATGAATGCCGAACATATTGATACCACTGCCATCAAGTGGAGACTTGCTATACACCTCACCTTTGTAATTTCAGGAGTTCTCTTTGCGGTTATGGATTGGGTGGCAGAAGCTCGCCACGCCGCTGAATTTGAAGTGAGCGAACATATTGAGGCAGAGAAAAAGGCGACCAAGAAGAAATCTTGATCGCCTTTTAGGCTCTAAATAGCGGTCCGAATCTTTAGATGCGGGCCGCTTCGTTTACTACAAATGTCTTAACCACTATATCCATAACTCGTTGGTTTTCTCCATCTTTAAAGATCCAAAAGGCATCCACTGCAAATGCAGCGCAATACAAAATGAAACCAAAACCAAAGGTGAAGAGAGAGATGAAAATTGAGGTGAGGTAAATGGCGAACCAGATCAAAACTTCACGTACCGCCATATGTCCCCACGTTGCAGGTCGTCCCGTGTTTGAAGAATAAACACGGGTTTTTAAAATGTTCTTTGCAGGAGATTGACCTTGTCCCCAAAGCACCATGCTCCAGATCAGCCAACCAATTCCAAAAGTGCAGAAGATGAGAGCTGCATCAAGTGCGGCACATCCCAAGCGATGCTGCGGAGTTGCAGCAACGCCCATAAATCGAATCTCTTTTTCTTCGACAAATGGCTGCCCGTATCCAGGAGGTAAGGGCTGCCATTCAACATTTGGATTACTCACAGATTATTGCTCCTTCAAATTAATTAAGCAGCTTCGTTAATGACGACTGTCTTAGCCCAGCCATCAATAATGCGCTTGCGGTCTGCACGGAATACGAAGCAAGCATCTGTAATTCCAAATGCTAAGTATGCCAATTGCAAAATGTAGTAGATCGCACCAAATGAGGTACCGCCATCATTATTGATTGATGCGCCACCGAAAATAGCGATCAGGATGATGTAGATCAAAAACAAAGCAAATGAGATGAGGAATTGACGAATTGCCATCTGACCCCATTTAGCAGGAGTTCCTTTTGTCGCGTCGTAGGTGCGCATTTTCAAAATTGCTTTAGCAGGAGTTTGGCCCTTGCTCCAGAAAATCATCTGCACAGCGAACCAAGCGACTCCAAGGAGGAAGGTGAAAATCAATCCACCTGCTGATACAGAATCACCATTATTGGTTATTGCAGAGAGGAGTGAAAGTACTCCTGTGAAAATCATTAAAGTAAAAACTAGACCATTAAAAACACCATCGAGAACTGCGCCAGCCAAACGGTGCTGAGGTGATGCAAGTACTAGTGGACGACCGCCATTGACTTCGCTCATCTGATTACCAACCTTCTTTTACCTTTGTGGCCACCGGCGTGACCTACGACTCCAATATCGTAAAGGGGTAGCACTCATAAAATGAAGAGTGAAACCCTTTTTGGTCTAGCTCTGACCAGTTAATTGCGAGAATTCACCCATGCGTAAGGTTTCGATAGACCAATTAAAGAAGATTCTTCTAGACCTTCCGACCAATCCGCGAGTGCTCGTATCTGGAAACTTTGCTACACCCAAGGTACTTCTCGCAGCCGTCGATGAGACTTTGCCGGAATACACCCTGCATATGCTCAATGCACAAAAAGGAATTCCTGATCGTGAGGGAGTTCATTATGAATCTGCATTTCTTGGCCCTGGAATGCGCAATCATCCACGGCTCAATTACGTGCCATCACGATTAAGCCTCTTGCCAGTTCTTATCCGCGATCACCTCGTTCCAGATTTAGTTTTACTTCATACCTCCCAGCCGCGGTTCGACACAGTCTCACTAGGAACCGAAGTAAATATTCTTCCTGCCGCAATTGAGGCAGTGCGCGCACGTGGCGGACTTGTAATTGCTCAATCAAATTCCAATATGCCTTATACCTATGGCGATTCTCAGATCTATGAAAACGAAATCGATTTTATGATCGAATGTGAAGAGCCACTCGCTATTCATAACCCGCTGCATCTCTCTACAAATGCAAAAGCTATCGGCGAGCGAATTGCTGCATTGGTGGGCGATCACTCCACACTTCAAATGGGTATCGGCGATGTGCCCGATGCAGTTCTCGAACTCCTCAAAGATCGCAAAGGAATGCGGATCTGGACGGAGATGTTTAGTGATGGCGTGCTGAATCTTCATAAGTCCGGTGCGCTCGATGAAGAGGTGCCGATCACTGCTCTTCAAGTTGATCTCTATGACCAAGCCAACGCATCTCGCGTCGGTGGACATATCTATTCTGGTTTTGGTGGATCAACTGACTTTATTGTGGGATCACTCCACTCTCGTGGCGGGCAATCCTTTATGGCGCTTCCTTCGTGGCATAAGAAATCAAATACATCCACAATCATTCCACTCATTGAAGAAGCAGTGACAAGCTTCCAGCATTCCTATGTTGTAACCGAGAATGGAGTTGCAGCATGTTTCGGGCGGTCACAGAACGAGCAGGCACATAACCTGATTGAGTTTGCAGCCCATCCAGATGCACGTGAATCACTGCGTAGCTCAGCCGTGCAGATGGGTATTTTTTAAGGCTACTTTTTCGTTGCAGTGGTAAATCGAGGACGGTCAGTTAAATCCTTATGAAGCGCGATACTTTCAAAATCATGACGTAGCGCTTCTGCAATCGTGGCCCCTTGAACTTCATTGTGTTCGATCGCAAATAGCCCACCACTTTTTAGAAGTCGAGTTGCTGCGGTGATAAAGGCAAGAGGTGCTTGCATTCCATCCACTGGCCCACCAAAAAGTGCTACATCTGGTTCGAAATTCAATTCCTGCGGAATCTCTTGACCATCAGGTAGGTAAGGTGGATTTGCGATAACTACATCTGCCTTTACGCCCATCAGCGCATCAACGACGTCAGATTCAACAACCCGAACATTCACATCGTGTTTGGCAATATTGCGATTGAGCCAATGTATTGCCTCCGGAGATTTCTCGACCGCAATTGCATGCACAGTTCGTTTGCCTGCTGTCTCTGATGCAATTGAAATAGCAATTGCGCCACTTCCCGATCCCAAATCAATCACGCTAATGGGATCTACAAAGCGAACTAACTGATGCAGAACTTCATCAACCATCACTTCTGTTTCAGGTCGAGGAATTAATACCCCAGGGCCAACCTCGTATTCGAGGTATCGAAAAGCGGCACTCTCGATAATGTATTGAGTGGGCTTGCCAGATAAACGTTGGGCAATTGCTTGGGTGTATTGCTCACGAAGAAGATCCGATTCATCTGCTGGTAATTCAATCACTTTTGCATGCAGCTCCATCCGAGAGATTCCCAGGAGGTGGGCCAACAATAATTCAGCATCAACTGCGCCAATGTTCTTTGTGGCGAGCTCTTCCTTGCCGAACTTCAGCAAATCCTTAATGGTCACCAGCAGCCAACTTCGCAGCCTTATCGGCTTCAAGGAGTGCATCGATCACGGGATCAAGATCGCCATTGAGTACGGCATCTAAATTATTGGATTTGAAATTCACTCGGTGATCACTAAGACGATTTTCTGGAAAGTTGTAGGTACGGATGCGCTCAGAACGATCTACTGTCTTTACCTGTGATTTACGAGCAGCCATAGCTTCGGCATCGGCAGTCTCTTGCGCTGCTTGCAACATACGAGCACGCAAAATACGAAGCGCAGATTCCTTATTTTGAAGCTGAGACTTCTCGTTCTGACATGAGACGACGATGCCAGTAGGAATATGGGTAATACGTACCGCAGAGTCTGTGGTGTTAACGGATTGTCCGCCTGGACCAGATGAACGGAAAACATCGATTCGAAGATCTTGGTTGTTGATCTCAACATCGATCTCTTCTGCCTCCGGCAAAATTAAAACACCAGCTGCGGAAGTGTGGATACGTCCTTGTGATTCGGTCTCCGGCACGCGCTGCACACGGTGCACGCCACCTTCAAATTTTAATTTGGAATAAGGGGTTGTACCTGGCTCCATGGTTCCTTTGGCTTTAATCGCCATGGTCAGATCTTTGTATCCACCCATTTCAGAGTCGGTGACTTCAATGATCTCAGTCTTCCAGCCAGATTTTTCGGCGTAGCGCTGATACATGCGCAATAAATCTCCAGCAAAGAGCGCTGATTCATCGCCGCCTGCTCCCGCCTTAATTTCCATAATGATGTCGCGATCATCATTGGGATCACGCGGCAATAACAAATCTTCAAGTTTCTCTTCGGCTGCGGCGAGGGTGACTTCAAGGGCTGGGATCTCGGCCGCAAATGCTTCATCCTCTAGCGCCATTTCGCGTCCTGCTGCTAAATCATCTTCCGCGGATTTCCATGCGCGATATCCAGCAATAATGGGTCCAAGTGCGGCATAGCGCTTACCTAATTGGCGTGCTTTGCCTTGGTCAGAGTGAATAGAGGGATCGGCCATTGCGGCTTCGAGCTGATCGTATTCAGCAAGAAGTTCTGGCATATTTCCAAAACGATCTCTCATGACTGCTCCCTATTTTTATTACGCGATAAAAAAGTATTGGTACAAATAAAAAAGACCGCCGCCTCAACCATGACAGGTGAGGCGATACGGTCTTTTAAAGAAAGCTACTTACCAATAACTGCTGAGTTAGCCTTACCGAAACGCTCTTCGAACTTAGCAACACGGCCGCCAGTATCGAGGATACGTTGCTTGCCGGTATAGAACGGATGGCATTCAGAGCAAACTTCTACGTAGATGGAGCCCGATGTCTTTGTGCTGTGTGTGGTGAAAACCTTGCCACAACCACAAGTAACGGTGGTCTCAACATATTCTGGATGGATCTCGTTCTTCATTTTTACTCCTGTCAGGTGCTGGGTCGGTTTCCCGTGAGCCAGCTGGTTAGAGGTGAAGGATATCCCGCTGGATACCCTTCCCTGAAATCGGAGGATTTCTCCGCTTAAATCTAGGCTGAATTAGTTGCCGTTAGTGGCAGATCCTGCAGATGAAGCGGCGCCATCAGAGGCCACTGTCTTCTGAATCTGCATCAAGAATTCGACGTTGGACTTGGTGCCCTTCATCTTCTCAAGCAGCAATTCGAGTGCTTGTTGTGGCTCAAGTGCATGCAATACACGACGCAAGCGCCACACAATATTTAGCTCCTCGGTGCCCATAAGAATCTCTTCTTTACGAGTACCAGATGCAACAACATCGACCGCTGGGAAGATGCGCTTATCAGCAAACTTACGATTGAGGATTAATTCCATGTTTCCGGTGCCCTTGAACTCTTCAAAGATAACTTCATCCATCTTTGATCCAGTATCAACGAGTGCGGTCGCAAGAATGGTGAGTGATCCACCATTTTCGACGTTACGTGCGGCACCAAAGAACTTCTTTGGTGGATACAAAGCAGCGGAATCCACACCACCGGACAAGATACGTCCTGATGCTGGAGCGGCAATGTTGTACGCACGACCAAGGCGAGTAATTGAATCGAGGAGCACAACTACATCGTGTCCGAGCTCTACCAAACGCTTGGCGCGCTCGATGGCTAGCTCTGCGACAGAGGTGTGATCATCTGCTGGGCGATCGAAGGTGGAAGCAATAACTTCACCCTTGATCGAACGCTGCATATCGGTTACTTCTTCCGGACGCTCATCGACCAGAACAACCATCAAGTGAACTTCTGGGTTGTTGGTGGTGATGGCGTTTGCGATGGATTGCAGAACCATGGTCTTACCGGCCTTTGGTGGCGAAACAATAAGTCCGCGTTGGCCTTTACCAATTGGTGCAATCAAATCGATAACTCGAGTAGTCAAAATATTTGGCTCAGTCTCCAGGCGAAGACGCTCTTGCGGATAGAGCGGCACGAGCTTGGAGAATTCAATGCGATTGCGTGATTCTTCCGGAGCTGATCCGTTAACGGTATCTACGCGAACGAGTGCGTTGAACTTCTCTTTCCGCTCACCTTCGCGAGGTTGGCGTACGACGCCGGTGACAACGTCACCTTTGCGAAGTCCATTCTTGCGAACTTGCTGAAGTGAGACATAGACATCGTTTGGACTTGCGAGGTATCCCCCGGTACGAATAAATGCATATGACTCGAGAATGTCGAGCAATCCCCCAACGGGAACTAGAACATCATCTTCTGAGATAACGATCTCGCGCTCATCGCGGTTAGAACGATCGCGGTTGCGACCTTGACGATCATTGCGATCACGATGGCGACCACGATCGTTGCGATCGTTTCGACCAGCATTTCCGCCCTGCCATTCACGACGATTTACATCGGCATCTGAGGCATCATTTGGATTGGATCCTTGGTTCTCGCCATCATCATCTTCATTAGATGAATTGGCAGAGGATGAATGGGAATTCTGATTCTTTGCCTTCTTGCCCTCTTTGCGGCGAGCATCGCGCTCTGCACGACGAGCTTCGCGTTCAGCTTTAGCAGCTTCGCGGTTTGCGGCTTGAAGATCGGCAATAGCGGAGACAAGAGCTGGCTTCTTCATTGTTGCGGCGCCATCAATGCCTAACTGTCCTGCAACTTTCTTGAGCTCTGGGAGCAACATTGCAGCTAGTTCGCTATTTTCTTTCTTTTGATCTGTTGTTTCTTCACTTGCCATATGTATGGGTTCTTTTTCTCTTGATCGATCTCTTATTTTTGGATTCCACGGAAGATTTGTTGAAAATCTATTATGTGGAGATTTATTTGGCTTATCGCTAGCTTCCGATTTACTTAACTCGGCCTTGCTACTTCTTTGCGATGGGGAAAACTTATCACAAAGAGTATGAAATTATGCAACTCCCGCTGGGGATATGCCCAATTTATGGGCCACAAATGAGCCTGAAGCGACCTTGATCATCTCCTCGACTTCGCCCTCATCTGATGAGTGAAGAACAAGGACTGATGGGCCAGCGCCAGAGATCATTGCTGCGACCCCTGCCGCACGAAGCTTCTTTACCAAAGCCATTGATTTTGGAAATGCTTCCTCGCGATATTCCTGATGCAAGTGATCCTCGGTTGATGCCAATAGCAAATCGGGGCGAGTGGCCAATGCATGAACTAAGAGCGCTGCGCGAGATGCATTAATCGCAGCATCACGATGCGGAACAGTCTCTGGCAATAATTTGCGCGCTTTCGTTGTTGCAAGATGGCTTTCTGGAACAAATGCAATCGCCTTGATTCGCGGATCAACAACGATTGAGACAGCCCGACCAGTGGACTTGCCATGAATATCTTCTGCCCAAGCAACTGTCGCTCCACCATAAATTGCAGCGGCAACGTTATCTGGATGGCCTTCCATTTCTGTGGCAATCGCCAACATCTCTTCATCTGACATCAACTGTTCGCCGCCGAGAACGAGGGCGCGAGCAAGTCCAAGGCCGCCGACAATTGCGGCAGCAGATGAACCTAGTCCTCGTCCATGCGGAATGAGGTTGAGCTGGCGAAGTGCAATTCCCTTGGGTTTGCAATCCAAGAATTCAAATCCACGCATCATTGCTTTGATGACTAAATTGTTTTTGTCACGCTTAACATCTTCGGCGCCTTCTCCGGTTACATCCACATCGATGATTGCTTCATCCAAAATCTGCGCCGCATAGCGATCGCGTAAATCAAGTGCCAGTCCAAGTGAATCAAATCCGGGACCTAAGTTGGCAGAAGTCGCAGGAACGCTGATCTGCACCATTGCCGCTTTAAAATGATTTGCCATTTCTATTCCAGTCCAATCGCGCGCGCAGCGGCTTTCGCATCCACAGGAACAATTACGGGAGATGCATAGCTATCGAGAATATGATTGACATCCTTCAGGCCATTACCTGTGACAGTGATGACGATCTTTTTACCTTTAGGAAGTTTGCCTTCGGATTGCTTCTTAATAAGGCCAGCAATACCTGCAGCAGACGATGGCTCAACAAAGACGCCTTCTTTAGCTGCAACTAAGCGATAAGCGCTAAGAATCTCCTCATCGGTGACTGAATCAATGAGACCGCCCGATGAATCTCGCGCTTCTACTGCTTGCGCCCAAGAGGCGGGATTGCCGATCCGAATTGCAGTTGCGATGGTCTCTGGGTTTTCGACTTTATGACCCAAAACAATTGGCGCAGAACCTGCAGCCTGAAATCCCCACATCTGCGGCAAGTGCTTGGAGAGAGAATCTGAGTAGTACTCCTTATATCCCTTCCAATATGCCGTGATATTTCCGGCATTTCCTACTGGCAGAACGTGAATATCTGGCGCATTTCCTAAGAGATCAACGACTTCAAAAGCTGCCGTTTTTTGGCCTTCAATGCGGAATGGATTGACTGAGTTAACGAGGGCAACAGGGTAATTATCGGAGAGCTCGCGCGCCAAATTTAAGCAATCATCAAAGTTGCCATCTACTTGAAGCAGGGTTGCGCCATGCGCGATTGCTTGCGCTAATTTTCCGAGTGCAATTTTCCCTTGTGGAATCAATACGACCGGTGTCATCCCCGCTTTTGTGGCATACGCAGCAGCAGACGCGCTGGTGTTTCCGGTAGAAGCGCAAATAACAGCTTTGGCGCCATCTTCGGCAGCTTTCGATATCGCCATTGTCATTCCACGATCTTTAAATGATCCAGTCGGATTAGCGCCTTCTACTTTGAGCCAAATTTCATTATCGAGCATCTCCGAGAGAATGCAGGCAGCAACAAGAGGAGTGCCACCTTCGCGAAGTGAAACAACTGGAGTCTTGCTCGATACCGGGAGGCGATGACGATACTCATCGATAACGCCGCGCCATTGGTGCGCCTGCTTTTTAAAGAGCTTCATCCAATGGTTCCTTCCACACGAATAACGCTTGTCACTTGCTTGACTGTTGTGAGGCTAGCTAGAGCCTTAACCGTGGCTGCAAGTGCTCCTTCATTCGCTAAGTGGGTCATAACAATCAATTCCGCATCTGCGCCGCGACCATCTTGGCGAACAGTGAGGATTGAAACATCATTAGCTGCGAAGACATTTGCAACTGCGGCCAAAACACCTGGAATATCCTGAACATCCATGCGGATGGAATAACGAGTGCGAGTCTTATCGATATTCGCGATTTTGAGGTGGGCGTAATCAGTTTCGGTAGGTCCCAGGCTGCCTTCAATGCGGTTACGAGCAACTGCAACTAAATCGCCAAGAATTGCTGATGCCGTTGGTGTACCGCCTGCGCCACGACCATAAAACATTAATTCGCCAGCAGATTCGCATTGCACGAAAACTGCATTAAATGCCTCGCGCACAGATGCCAATGGATGGGTGCGAGGAATCAACGTTGGGTGAACGCGAACGGTAATCGATTCATCTTCATTGACTTCAGCAATTGCAAGGAGCTTAAGCGCAAAGCCCATCTCCTTGGCAATGGAAACGTCGTCAGCAGTAATTTTGGTGATTCCTTCGCGATAAACATCGGCGTCGGTGACTTCAGTGTGGAAAGCCAAGCCCGCCAAAATCGCAGCTTTAGCAGCAGCATCGAATGCTTCAACATCTGCAGTGGGATCAGCTTCGGCATATCCCAGCGCTTGCGCTTCTTTAAGAGCTGATTCAAATGAAGCACCGGTCTCATCCATTTTGGTGAGGATGTAGTTGGTGGTTCCGTTAATAATTCCCATCACACGCTCGACATGATCGCCAACAAGTGATTCAGCTAGTGGACGCAAAATAGGAATTGCACCTGCAACAGCCGCTTCGTAATAGAAATCCACGTCGGCTTCATCCGATGCGTGAAATAACTCACCGCCATGCTTTGCAAGCAGGGCCTTATTTGCAGTTACAACAGCTTTGCCATTCTTCATGGCATCAAGAATTAATTGGTGGGCCGGCTCGATGCCACCCATAACTTCAATCACCAGATCGATGGATGGATCTTCGACGATTGATCGGGTGTCGGTAGTAAAGAGGTGCGCCGGAATTCCGGGACGTGCGATTGATGTGTCGCGCACTGCAATTCGAACCAGCTCAAGTTTGGCGCCAGAGCGAGCCGAGAGATCATCGGCATTTGCCACAAGCAAACGAGCAGTCTCGCTGCCGACGACGCCGCATCCGAGCATGCCTACTCGAAGGACCTTCTCAGATGTTATTGGCGAGTTCACGTGCCTATTCTCCACTATTTCTAGACGAGCTTGCGACCGACTTCATTGACATCGAGCGCTAATAGATCAGATTCGGTCTCCCGACGAAGAATTACGCGGGCGGATCCATTATTTACTGCCACAACAGCGGGGCGGGGTACGTGATTGTAGTTCGAGGCCATGCTGCGGCCATATGCACCAGTTGCAGGAATTGCAAGCAAATCCCCGGGGGCAACATCAGATGGAAGATTAATCTCACGAATAATGATGTCGCCACTCTCGCAATGCTTTCCGACGAGACGAGATGAGGTCAGCGAAGATGTTGATGCGCGATTTGCAAGAAGTGCGCAATATTCTGCGTCGTAGAGAGCGGGACGAATGTTGTCGCTCATTCCACCATCTACTGCAACATAACGGCGCGAAGCACCTGCATCGAGTTCAACGCTCTTGGTAGTACCGACGCGATACAAAGTTGTGGTTGTGGGTCCAACGATTGCGCGCCCTGGCTCGATCGAAATACGTGGCACCTCCAAATTATGGGCTGCGCATTCTGCCTTCACGATTGTTGCAAGCGTCGCCATCAAGGTGTCGGGATCAACGGATGATTCACCAGGCAGGTATGCGATGCCAAATCCCCCACCCAGATCTAGATCTGGCAATTGCGCATCGAAGTGATCACGATACTTTGCTA
>CANFRP010000031.1 GCA_947449535.1 Actinomycetota bacterium
TAATTCGCATGAATTTTATATACCTTTTCGACGATGATTGAGAGAACTGTTGCAGCTACGACGCCGATAAGTATCGCGCCCTTAACCTTGCGGACCAAAAGGACGATCATCAAGATAAGACCAAATCCGAAGACAATGATTGGCCATCCCACAAGTTTTCCGTCATCGCCAAGAGTTACCGGTACTGGACCAGTTCCGGGAGTCTTGCGAACAAATCCTGCATCGACGAGTCCAATTAATGCAATGAAGAGACCGATACCAACCGAGATAGCGATCTTGAGTTGTTGTGGAACTGCACGGAAAACCGCTGTTCGAAATCCGGTAAGTACCAGAACCGTAATGATTATTCCTTCGAGGACAATCAATCCCATTGCATCTGCCCAAGTAGAATTATGTGCAATTCCTACAGCCACAAATGTATTTAGGCCGAGACCCGTAGCAAGCGCTAATGGGAAGTTTGCCAGTGCACCCATAAGCAGTGTTAAGAGACCCGCCATAAGCGCCGTCATTGCAGCGATCGCGGCCATATTTGCTCCGTCTTTGCTGCCGCCTAGGTAATAGCCATTTGAATCAGCGACTCCGCCAAGGATGATTGGGTTCAGTGCAACGATGTAAGCCATGGTGAAAAATGTGACGAAACCGCCACGGATTTCCCGGCCTACTGTTGACCCGCGTTCTTTGATTTTGAAGTACGAATCGAGCATGAGGGACCTTCCTGATTTTGTTGTCGGGGGTGATTGCGACCCCGTGTGATTAGCCGGATCACAACTCCGTGGGAATGAGGACAAAGTACATAAAGGCTTGTATTACGCGGGAGTTCGCCACGCGCAGAACTAGGCCGAAGTAGACTCAGAAAATGGATGAATTGAGCGCGGCGGGCATTCTTGAGCCTGAGCTCCGAGCCTCATACGCCGAATGCAAGCGTCTGAACTCCCTTCACGGTAAGACCTACTACCTAGCCACCCTCTTACTCCCCCCAGCGAAGCGACCTCACGTCCATGCCCTTTACGGCTTTGCTCGCTACGCCGATGAGATCGTCGATGACTTGGAGTCCACATTAACCATTGAAGAGAAGGCAGACGCACTTCGCATCTGGGGCGATGGCGTGCTCTCTGATATTGAAAAGGGAATTAGCCACGACCATATCGGCCGCGCACTTGTCGACACCGTTCAACGATTTAATATTCCGATTGATTATTTCCGAGCTTTTTTGCGCTCTATGACCATGGATCTGACCGTATCTGAATACCAAAGTTTTGCTGACTTGATGGAATATGTTTACGGATCGGCCTCAGTCATAGGTCTTCAGATGCTTCCAATTCTTGGCACCCTTTCACCAGATGCTTATGTTGCAGCAGAGAAATTGGGTACCGCATTTCAATTAGCTAATTTCATCCGAGATGTCGGGGAAGATCTTGAGCGGGGTCGAGTCTATTTACCAATCGATGAACTCATGGCCCACGGTGTCACCTCTGAAATGTTGGAGGAACGAATCGTTACTCCAGAGATTCGCGCTGCGCTCAAGGATCAGATTGAACGTGTGCGCAGATTGCAACGAGAGGCAAATCCTGGCATTCAATTACTTGCACCGGATGCGCGCGCATGTATTGAAGCGGCAAGTGAGTTGTATTGTGGAATTGTCGATGAGGTTGAGAAAATTGATTATCAAGTTTTTGATAAGCGTGCCAAGACATCGACCTGGCGTCGAATAAAAGTTGCACTACCCGCGTATCGCAGGGCGCGCAAAGCTCGATAGTTTGATACTGTCTCTTCCAACGGGAGCCGATTACTTGGCTGAGAGGATCTGAAATTCAGATCGACCGTAGGACCAGTTCGGTAATGCGAATTGGAAAGGGGCTAATAATGCATCTCCATTTAATGGCGGTTTTCTTTACAGCGTGGGGCTATGAACTTACTTACCTAGAACTGATCGCTTTTATTACTTCCCTCATCGGAGTTGGGCTGGGAATATTTGGTCCCCGAGTGACTTGGCCCTGGTGGTCTGTGGGATCAATTCTTTATGCAATCTGGTTCTATGAATATAAGTACTTCGCCAGTGCAGCGCTTCAATTTGTCTTTATCGCTGCATCTGTGTGGGGGTGGTTTGGTTGGGGCCCGAAGGGGGCAAAGCCGAAGAAGTTCTCTCCACAAGACAGAGCAATTTGGGCAGCCATTCTCGTGACAGGAACTCTTCTTCTCAACCCGCTCCTTAAGCACATCGGTGCAGCATCAACCAATATCGAAGCTTTTGGATTTGTGGGTAGCTGCATTGCACAAGTCTGGATGGTGATTGAGCGATATGAATCATGGATACTCTGGTTAATCGTTGATGCGGCATATACCTATCAATATTGGAATGGTGGTTACTACCTCTCCGCTATCCTCTATTTCATCTTTACTTTAATGGCCATCGCTGGCTGGAAACGATGGTTACGTGAATCCCATATCATTTGAAATTAGCAAGAAAGCTCTCGCGCTTCCTCCCCATCCAAAAATGGGGAAGGCAGGAATTCTGATCACGATCGATGGACCTGCCGGATCCGGTAAAACAACGCTTGCCTCAGAAATAGCTTCCCTAATTGAGCGAGAGCAGAAATCTGTAAACCAGATTCATATGGATTCTTTATATAACGGCTGGGATGGCGCACTCACAAATGGAATGCGCACCAGAATGCGCAATGAAATCCTTCCCGAAATAGTGAAGGGCGAGAATTTTCAACTGCCTTCCTATGACTGGCTGATAGATCAATGGGGCGAGCCGCAGAGTTTTCACACCGCGGATTTCACGATTCTTGAAGGAGTTGGAGCTGGCCAGAAAGTGTCGCGACCATTTGCTTCGCTGTCGATCTGGATTGAAGTGAGCGCCGAGCTAGCAATGGAGCGAGTCCTGGAGCGAGATGGTTTTCATCTTGAACCCCAAATGAAGAGGTGGCAGAAGCTAGAACGCGAGCATTTCACGGAAGAGGCGACCAAGCTCGCTGCGGATTATCAGTTAGTAGGCGCGCCTTAGGCCGCACCAGTGGCGATACTTCTCTAAGATTTTGGCGTGTCAGACCTTACCGGCGAGCTTATTGATGGGCGTTACCAGCTTTCAGAGCTGATCGCCTCAGGCGGTATGGCCTCTATTTATTCAGCGATTGATTTACGGCTTGATCGAACAGTCGCAGTAAAAATAATGCACGCTCACTTGGCTAATGATGAAGATTTCGTTAATCGATTTATTCGTGAAGCAAAAGCCACGGCTGCACTCTCCCATCCCAATATCGTTGCCATTCAAGATCAAGGATGGAACACCGGTGGGGTGCCAGCGGTCTTTATCGTCATGGAACTCATCGATGGATTCACGCTGCGTGACATTCTCAATGAACGTGGCGCTCTACCTCCTATGGAAGCAATCCGCTATCTCTCCCCCATTGTCAGTGCGCTTGCCGCGGCCCATAAAATTGGAATTATTCACCGCGATATAAAGCCAGAAAATATTTTGATCTCTAAAGAGGGACGAATCAAGATCGCAGATTTCGGATTGGCGCGAGGAAGCGATTTAGGTTCCACGTTGACTGTGGAATCTAGTGTGATTCTTGGCAGCGTCTCTTATCTCTCACCTGAACAAGTCCAACGTGGAATTTCTGATGCACGTAGCGATATTTATGCTCTGGGAATTGTTCTCTTCGAGGCGCTCACCGGAGAGAAGCCTTTTGCTGGTGAGACTCCGATTCAAATCGCCTATATGCACGTCAATGAGCGGGTACCGGCGCCATCAACGATCAGACCTGAGATTCCGGCGCTTCTCGATGAGATAGTTCAGAAAGCAACTAATCCCAACCCTGATTCGCGCTATCCCTCCGCGGCAGAACTTCAACTCGCACTGCAAAAGACTGCTCAAGAGTTGGATCCCGCTCGTCGCCAACTAAGTTTGGAGTTGGATATTCCCATCCAGCTCGATTCAAAGAAGTCGCTTAAAGGTAAGAAAGTAAAGAAAGAGGAGACCGTGGCCAAGAAGAGTTCCACTACAACGCCAGTTCGACGTAAGCGCAAGACATCTTCCCGCGTTAAACGAAATCGTGTCATCGCCCTCTTCATACTAATTGCACTGGTCGGCGGAGGTTGGTACCAATTTTTAGGGCCTGGCTCGCAAATCGGAATTCCCTCTGTCGTAGGACTTTCCGCTGCTGATGCCGCTACTTCACTTAAATCCATGAAGTTGACGACAAAGATCGTTACCAGAGTATTTAGCGAGGATGTTCCAGAAGGTCGCGTGATTACCTCCAACCCTGGCGGCGGCGGATATGTTGCTCCGGGCGGAGTTGTCGAGCTAACCATTTCTAAAGGCCCTGAGCGAATAGTCGTTCCCATGATTTCTGGGATGACAGTGGATGCCGCCACAACAACTCTTCAAGCAGCTGGACTAAAAGTAGGCAACACCAGTGAAGTCAACGATGCGACAATCGATCTAGGTATGGTTGTCGAAACCGATCCTCCCATTGGTGCACCGGCAAAGCGCAATAGTTTGGTGAATTTGCGAATCAGCAAAGGTCCGGTCCAAGTTACCTCGACCTCATATGCCGGAATGTCTAGCGATCAAGCGCTCAGTGAATTGACCGACAAGGGATTTGTCGTGAAAAGTAAATATGTTTTTGATGACAATGTGCCAGCAGGATCGGTCGTCTCCCAATCTCCTGATGGAAAGAGCCCAATAGATAAGGGCGCCACAATTACATTGACTATCTCCAAAGGTCCTTCGGGTGTCTATGTTCCTAATCTCTATTCACTCACCCAAGGAAAAGCGACTTTAACTTTGGAAAATATGGGACTCAAAGTAAAAGTAAAGAAGATCGGCGCCAAGAAGTCTCCGACAGTCACCAATGTCTCACCGTCCGTTGGTTCAAAGGTCCCCGTCGGTTCTGTCGTAACCATCACGGTCAGTTAGTCTCACCCCCATGGCTACTGACAAACGCACCCTTCCACGTCTAGGCGCACATACGCCCACATCGGGAGGAATGGCAAAGCGATCAATCGCTTACGCTCAAGAAATTGAAGCGGAAGCGATTCAAGTATTCGCCTCCAACCCACGCGGATGGGCAATGCCAGATGCGAATGTGGAAGCTGATATTGCATTTAGAGATAAAGCACTCGAGCTCGATATCGAAACATATGTGCACGCTCCATTTCTCATAAATTTGGGCTCTCCAACCGAAGCCACTTACAAGAATTCGGTAGCCTCAACTGCATATTCATTAAGACGCGGTCGCGAGATCGGATCCAAAGGCGTTGTCATTCATACTGGTTCTGCGGTCGATGAATCGCATATCGATAATGCATGGAAGCAGATCAATAAGGGCATGATGCCTGTCTTAGAAAAACTGACCGATGCGGATCCGTGGTTATTACTCGAGCCCACTGCTGGGCAAGGACAATCATTGGTAAAGAAACTTGATGATCTCACCAAATATTTTGACGCATTGGAATGGCATCCCAAGGTAGGCGTGTGTCTAGATACCTGCCATGTCTTTGCAGCCGGACATGACATCGCTAAAAAAGGTGGGATGACCGAAACTTTAGATTTACTTGTAAAAATTGTCGGCATTGAACGAATCCAATTAATTCATGCAAATGACTCCATGGATGTATGCGGAGCCCTTAAGGATCGTCATCAAAATATTGGTGATGGTGAAATTGGGGTTAAGCCATTTGAAGAATTACTCGCACACCCTGCAGTGCAAAACGCACCGCTCATTTTGGAAACCCCTGGCATGGAGCCAGAGCACGGTAAAGAGGTTGCGCTCCTGAAGAAGATGCGTGCCAAGATCAAGTGAACGCGCTTCGTAATAAATACATCACCTCCCCTATTCTGCTCACAGTTGCAGCGATTTGGGGCAGCGCATTTGTCATCATGAAGACCACCTTGGAGCGCTTGGACGTGAACTCCTTCTTGGCTTCTCGATTTATTATTGCAACTATTTTTCTTATTGTTATTAATCCAAAAACTCTCAAGCACATGAATCGGGCATTTCTCATTAAGGGAGTCATTGCAGGAACTCTGCTGGGATCTGGTTACATTCTCCAAACATTCGGATTGACCCTCACAACAGTGGCCAAGACTGGATTTATCACTGGACTCTATGCCGTCTTCACGCCGTTGATTGCGGCCTTCGTCTTGCGTAAGCGGATTCTTGGAATTCAGTGGATTGCCGTCGCAATAGCAACGATCGGCTTGGCGCTTCTTTCCTTTAAAGGAATTAGCATTGGTCTCGGAGAATTCCTGGTACTTCTCAGCGCGCTCTTTTTTGCCCTTCACATCATCGCTTTGGGTGAATGGAGCCCGACCATGGACACCTACGCTTTCACTGTCGTGCAGATGGGCACTGTCGGAATTATTTCCCTGCTCTGTTCATTCAAAGGCGGCTTTCATCTTCCTGCGGATGGAGATGCGTGGTTTGCTGTTATTTATACCGCAATCTTGGCTTCAGCTTTCGCTTTCATGGTCATGACATGGGGCCAAACATTTATGGAGGCCACAACCATTGGCATCATCCTCACTAGCGAATACATCTTTGCCGCGATCTTCGCAGCCATCTTCGCAAAAGAGCACCTCACCTCCAAGGTATTGATCGGTGGCGCCATGGTTATCGCTGCGATGTATCTGCTCATCTGGGTTGATGGACGGCCGAAAAATGAGAAGATTCAGGCATGACTTTTATCGATCTTCGCTCAGACACTGTCACGCAGCCTTCACCAGAGATGCGGGAAGTTATTGCTAGTGCTCCGGTCGGAGATGATGTCTACGGTGATGACCCCACGGTTAATTCACTAGAGGAACGAGTCGCGGCAATGTTTGGCATGGAGGCCGGACTATTTACTCCCACTGGATCTCTCGCTAACCAACTAGCAATTCGCATGTTAGTTAAACCCGGTGAAGAGCTTCTTACCGAAACAAACTCTCATATCGTTCGCGCCGAATTGGGCGCAGCCGCAGTATTTAGCGGAATCACAACTCGTACTTGGCTAGCTCCGCTCGGAGAATTGAAAGCCAGCGATGTTCTTGCAATTGCTAAGCCGGACTCCGGTCCATATTTAGTTTCCACAACTGCTATTGCAGTTGAAAATACCCACAACTTCGGTGGTGGCACCGTTCAATCGATTGATGAGATTGCCGCACTTCGAAGAGAGAGCAAGAAATTAGGGATTGCTATGCACCTCGATGGTGCCCGCATCTGGAACGCCCACGTTGCATCAGGTGTTTCCTTTTCAGAATACGGAAAACATTTCGACACCATCAGCGTCTGTCTCTCTAAGGGGCTTGGCGCTCCTGTGGGCTCAGTCATGCTCTCCACAAAAGATCGCGTGGCATCTGCCCGCCAATGGCGTAAAAGATATGGCGGCGGAATGCGTCAGATTGGAATTTTGGCAGCGGCTGGACATTTCGCGCTTGATCACAATATTGCCAAGCTTGCCGATGATCATCGCCGCGCACGTGTTCTTGCAGATGCCTGTCATGCGGTTGCACCGCTCACCATTGACCCACGAACAGTCATGACCAACATTGTCGCCCTTGATCTCGCATCACTTAATGTGACCGCAGCCGATATCAATGCCCAATTAAAGGAAGCAGGAATCCTGGCAAGTGCACTCGGGCCAAAGTTTTTACGATTAGTAACGCATCTCGATTTCACCGATGCCCATCTCGATAAAGTTCTTGAGATTTTGCCTGGGCTACTTAAGAGCGCCCTCGTGGCGAAGTAGCCACTCTTTTACTTCAAGTCCATATCCGTAATTTCCCAGCGCGCCACCGGTTTTCACAACGCGGTGACATGGAATTATCGGTGCAATTAAATTGCGGCCGCAGGCAGTTCCTGCAGCTCTCACCGCATCGGGAGATCCTGCGCGCTTTGCAAGATCTGCATACGACATTGTTTTGCCGGGAGGAATCTTGCGCATAACTTTCCAGACAGCTTGGGAGAATTCCGCGCCCGGTTGGCGAACTTGAATCCCGCCTAAAGCAGAGATATCTCCATCAAAATAATCGGCAATTAAATCGCTAATAATCGGAATGCTCTTTACTGCAGATACTTTTCGAGAAGAGTCTTCGACATCCATTCTTTCAAAGAGATCTTCGTAGCTGCGAAATCCAGCGCCGATCAAAATATGTTCATCTGCAATGAGATAGAGAGTGCCTGTCGGAGTCTTAGTGTCCGTGGTCAGGAGCATGGCAAAACCCTATTACTTACCGGCGTATCTGAGAAGGGTTAAGTTTTAGCGATCGCGCAACATCTCGGCGACCAAAAAGGCAAGCTCGAGAGATTGAGTGTGGTTAAGACGTGGATCGCATGCGGTCTCATAGCGAGATGCGAGATCCTCATGGGAGATCTGCTCGCCGCCGCCTAGGCATTCCGTCACGTCATCGCCAGTAAGTTCGATATGGATACCCCCTGGATGTGTGCCAAGAGCTTTGTGAACTTCAAAGAATCCACGAACTTCATCGGTGACATCTGCAAATTCACGAGTTTTGTAACCAGTCGGTGATTCAAAAGTATTTCCATGCATGGGATCGCAGACCCATAAAACTTTGGCACCCGAATCTGTCACTGCCTTAACAAGCGCAGGGAGTTTTTCGCGAATAAGACCGGCGCCCATACGTGTAATAAATGTAAGGCGGCCTGGCTCGTTTGCTGGATTGAGTTTGGCAATCATCGCAAGTGCATCTTCGGGAGTTGTCTTTGGCCCGAGCTTGATGCCAATCGGATTTTGAATCTTTGAAGCAAAATCCATATGCGCGCCATCCATCTGGCGAGTGCGCTCTCCAATCCAGACGAAGTGTCCGGAGACATCGTAGGCAAGGCCAGTACGTGAGTCGATGCGAGTGAGCGCCTTCTCGTATTCAAGAATTAACGCTTCGTGGCTTGAATAGAAATCAACTGTCTTAAATGCATGAGGATCAACACCGGCAGATGCCATGAAATCGAGCGCCCGACCGAGTTCTGTTGCCATCTCTTCATAGCGTGCGCTAAAACGTGGATCCTTAGCAAAACCCTTGTTCCATTCATGCACTTGGCGAAGATCAGCAAAACCACCTTGGGTAAATGCGCGAACGAGATTAAGTGTTGCTGAAGAAGTGTTATAGACCTGTACTAAACGTTCTGGATTTGGGGTACGAGACTCGAGCGTAAATTCAAGATCATTGACCGCATCTCCGCGGTAAGCCGGAAGAGTCACATCTCCGCGAGTTTCATTATCGTTGCTACGAGGCTTGGCGAACTGACCAGCCATTCGACCCACTTTGATAACAGGCAAGCTGGCAAAGTACTGAAGTACAGCTGCCATTTGAAGAATTGTCTTGATGCGATTGCGAATGGAATCAGCGGTAGCGCCCACAAAAGTCTCGGCACAATCTCCGCCTTGTAACCAAAACGCTTTACCTTCTGCCGCTTCGGCAATACGAGCCTTCAGGTTGTCACATTCACCTGCGAATACAAGTGGAGGTAACTTCTTGAGGGTATCGACTGCTGCGCGAATAGGTGCGCCATCTGGACCTCCGGGCCATTGCGGTTGTTGGGCAGCCACAAGACCAGGAGTAAATAGCGAATCCAATGAAGGTGTAGTCATAGTTTTATCCTAGGGAACTCTCTATTGCTCGCGCAGAGAATTATCCGAAGAAGATCTCCGATTCAGCGTAGAGGGATGGATCAACAGTCTTGAGCTTGTCAGTGGCCGATGCCAATGGAACTCGCTCAATCTTTGTGCCATGAAGTGCAACCATCTTGCCCCAGTCACCTTCGTGTACGGCGGAGATTGCAGATAGCCCGAAGCGAGTAGAGAGAACTCGGTCGAATGCTGATGGAGTACCGCCACGTTGGATATGTCCAAGAACTGTGCAACGAGCTTCCTTGCCAGTTCGCTCTTCGATTTGAGCAGCGACCCATTCACCAATTCCAGAAAGTTTGACGTGCCCGAATGCATCGAGCTCGCCATCCTTCACAACCATATCGCCATCTTGCGGAATTGCACCCTCAGCAACAACGATGATTGGAGCGAAGCCATCAGCAAAACGAGATTCAACATATTTGCAGACTTTCTCGATCGAGAACTTAACTTCTGGAATCAAGATGGCAGCTGCGCCACCCGCAATACCGGCATGCAATGCGATCCAACCTGCGTGGCGTCCCATTACCTCTACGACCAATGGTCGGTGATGCGATTCGGCCGTGGTGTGAAGGCGATCGATCGCCTCCATGGCAATATTTACTGAAGTATCAAAACCAAATGTGTAGTCGGTGTTATTGAGGTCGTTATCAATTGTCTTTGGAACTCCAACAACTTTGACACCCAAGGAATCCAGCTTGGTGGCAACGCCGAGCGTATCTTCACCGCCGATTGCGATGAGAGCGTCGATCCCCATCTTGGCCAGATTCTCTTTAATGCGCTCAACGCCATTTTCAATCTTGAACGGGTTGGTACGAGAAGAACCCAAAATCGTTCCACCCTTTGGCAAGATCCCGCGAGTAGTCGCGAGGTTTAATTCCATGGTCAACCCTTCAAGGGGACCCTTCCAGCCATCGCGGAAACCGACAAAGTCATAACCATATTCTTTAACGCCCTTGCGGACTACTGCACGAATAACACCATTGAGGCCTGGGCAATCGCCACCGCCAGTGAGAACACCAATACGCATTTTTTAACTCCGGATCACTATAAATAAAAAAATAATTGAGAGCGGTCAACGATGACTGCGCGAGTCTACCCTCAGTAGGCTGACGCTTCAAGAAACCCCATAGGGCCCTAAGAAATTAGCGAAAAGAAGGAGCAAAAATGGCTATGAAACCTGAGATGCGCGAATATCTCGATCTGATAGCTAGCAAGAACGCCCCTGCTGTTTATGAAGCCCCTATTTCGGTAATTCGAAAGAATGCACAAGCCCGTCGAGCATTTATGGGTGAGGCCGAAGCTATTCACGAAGTAATCCACCGTTTCTTTGCCGGTCCTACTGCAGATCTTCCAATTCGTATTTATCGCCCACATCCTGACGTCAAATTGCCAGTGCTTGTTTGGTATCACGGCGGAGGTTGGGCGCTCAACTATTTAGATTTGTATGAGCAAGCACTTCGTTCACTTGCCAACAAAGGTCAATTCATTGTTGTTGCTGTTAATTATCAAAAATCACCGGAGCATCCTTTCCCCGTACCTTTCGATGATTGTTATTCCACTTTGGAATGGGTTGTCGATCACGCCGAAGAGTTTGGCTTTGATCTAAGCGCGATTGGAGTGGGCGGGGACAGTGCAGGTGCCAACCTCGCATCCGCCGTTGCCCTCAAGGCTCGTGATACCCAACTGATAGACCTCGCCTTTCAATTGCTGATCTATCCGTGCAATGACTTCACGATGGATTATGAGAGCGCCCGGGTTAATGGCGACGGCTTTGGACTCACCACCAAGACGATGGAATGGTTCTTAAGTAAATATGTCACAAAGAAATCGGATTTAAAGAACCCCTATGCCTCCCCCACCTACGCTAAAGACCATTCACATTTAGCTCCCGCCATCACAATCACTGCTGAGTTCGATCCGCTATTAGATGATGGCTATAACTACAACGAGATTCTGCGCAAAGCTGGAAATACCACTATCTATCGCGAATTTGATGGGCAGATCCATGGCTTCTTTATTCAAGCAGGAGTGACCAAGGATGCTGAAGTTGCACAGGAGTTTGTTGCCAATGAAATAAACGCTCTTCTTAAGCGGTAATGCGAACGCCTTTACCGACGACGACAATTCCGCCCTCTGAAATAGTAAAGCGAGCCTTATCTCGCTCATGATCAATCCCGATCTGTGCGCCTGGTTCGACAATCACACCTTTATCGAGAATTGCATTTCGAATAATTGCGCCATTGCCAACTTTTACTGATGGCATAAGAACTGTTCCTTGAACAAGTGCGTTTGTACCAACATGCACATCAAATGATGCAACAGAGCGCTCGACCCGACCACCAGAAATGATTGATCCAGCACCTACGATGGAATCCACTGCCGAACCATTCTCAGAGAACTTTGCCGGTGGCAATGAAGGCGGATTAGTCAGCAGGGGCCACTCACGGTTATAGAGATTAAAAATTGGATGGATAGAAACTAAATCCATATGCGCCTCGTAATATGCATCGATACTACCTACATCGCGCCAATAGCCCTTATCGCGCTCTGTTTCGCCGGGAACTACATTGTGCGCAAAATCGTAGGCGCGTGCCCGACCAAGCTCAGTCATCATAGGAATTATATTTCCACCCAGATCATGACGTGATTCCAGATCTTCAGAATCTGCAATGAGTGCTTCTTCCATCTCATCGCGCTTGAAAATGTAATTACCCATGGAAACAAGCGCGTAATCAGGATTACCTGGCATTCCTGGTGGATTGGCTGGCTTTTCGTGGAATGCCTTAATGGTTATTCCATCATCCGCTAATTCAATGACGCCAAATTCAGAAGCCTCTTCACGCTTGACGCGAATGGCAGCAACGGTAACGCCGGCGCCAGTTTCGAGGTGGAAATTAAACATTTGCTCTGGATCCATCCGATAAACGTGATCAGCACCGAAGACAAGAACATGCTTGGGATTTTCATCGTGAATCAAATTGAAATTCTGCAGGATTGCATCGGCGCTACCGGTATACCAACGTGGGCCGAGACGTTGTTGGGCAGGGACTGGAGTGATGTAATTTCCAAGAAGGGTGGACATCCGCCAAGTGGTAGTGATGTGGCGATCGAGTGAGTGTGATTTATATTGAGTAAGAACCGCAATTTTGCGAAGATCTGCATTTACAAGATTCGATAAAACAAAATCGATGAGTCGATAGGCCCCGCCAAATGGAACAGCCGGCTTTGCGCGATCGGCCGTTAGTGGCATTAACCGCTTACCTTCGCCTCCGGCGAGAACAATTCCAAGTGGAAGCTGCGGGCGAGTCATGCGAGAACGATACCCTTAGCCCATGCGTATTGGAATAGTGACTAAAGAATGGCCTCCACACATCTATGGCGGTGCCGGAGTTCATGCCCTCCAATTAACGCAAGCGCTCAAGAAATCAATCGATGTAGATGTTCATTGTTTTGGCGAAGAACGAAGCGATGCCATTGGATATCCCGCAAATCCGTCGCAGAAAGATTTGAACCCTGCCCTCGCCGCACTCTCTACTGATATTGAAATTGCGCAAAATCTTGGGGGTGTAGATCTCGTTCATTCCCATACTTGGTATGCCAACATGGCTGGACACTTCGCATCGCTCTTGCATGGCATCCCTCATGTGATCACTGCTCATTCACTCGAACCGGATCGTCCATGGAAGGCAGATCAATTAGGTGGCGGATATCGCCTCTCCTCTTGGGCTGAGCAAACTGCATATGAATCTGCCGATGCCATTATCGCTGTCTCCAA
>CANFRP010000032.1 GCA_947449535.1 Actinomycetota bacterium
GGGGGCTTGTGAGGTGCGAGTGCGACGACCGCCGCTGAGTGTGGTGACATCGTAGAGACCGGTGCCAGGGATTCCGGTGGTGAAGGTGCGGCGACCATTGGAGTTCATTGTGTAGCGCGCTCCAGGAACGCCGAAGGAGAGGCCGGTGGAGTTCTTGTTGAAGTTGAGGCGGACGCCGGGCATGATTTTCACGGATCTGCGGAAGCGAAGGGCCATGGGAGTAGTGTCGCGCGAAATCTAAGGTTTTATTGGAAAAGGCACCAGGTTGACGAATCCTGATGCCTTCCCTCGATCTACCCCCGGCGAGATTCGAACTCGCGACCGAGCCTGAGTCACAAACTTGCTCTATCCACTGAGCTACGGGGGCGGATCGCAAAGGTAATTGATTTGGAGATTTTGGGTGTTTCGAAATATCAAAACTGTGAATAACTACGGCACGACAAATCATGTGAATTGTTGCTATCTTTATGGTGCTTGAGTCACAAGCTTGTTTTGTCAGGACCTCCATCCGTGGGGGTCCTGATTTATTTAATGCGCTGGCACTTCGGACAGAAATGCGAAGACCGATTCCCGAAAGCAATCCGCTTAATCTCTCGCCCACATCGCGGACATGGCTCGCCCTCTTGGCCATAAGCCGCAAGTGAATTCTCAAAGAATCCACTCTCGCCATTGACGTTGATATACATCGCATCAAAGGATGTGCCACCCACTTCGATCGCCTCAGCCATTACCTCTGTTGCGGCATCTACTAAGGCACCGATCTTCTTGGTACTGAGTTCGTTGGCAGGAATCTCGGGATGAATCTTTGCGCGCCATAGGGATTCATCGGCATAGATATTGCCGACTCCACTCATGATCTCTTGGTTCAAGATCATGTTCTTAATGGCAGCTTTGCGGGATTTGATCTTTGCGATTACTGCGCCGCGATCAAAGGCAGGATCGAATGGATCAAGGGCGATGTGTTGGGCTGATTGTGGGATGCCATCGATTAATTGCTCGACCGATAACCAACCAAATGTGCGCTGGTCACTAAATACTAATTCGTGTGTTTTCAAGCCGCGCTTTAATGTGAATCGTGCGCGCACATGAGTGGGCTCGGGGCGATCTTTGCGTGCGACGAGGAACTGACCCGACATTCCGAGGTGGGCGACAAGTGTGAGATCGCGATTTAGTTCAAACCATAGGAACTTGCCACGACGATTGATGGTGGTGATGCGTGCGCCTTCGATTGCGGAAAGAGGTGCGATGGACGCCGGCTTGAGAAGGCGAGGGTGAAGGTTTTGGCTAGTTCGAATGCTGTAGCCGGTAAGGAAATGTTCGAGTCCTCTTCGAACAGTCTCGACTTCAGGTAACTCAGGCACGGTGAACTATAAAGCGGGGATTAGCTTTCGAAATCCCCGCCACGGCCTGTCAATTTATTTTTACTCTTTGATGGGGCCTCATAGGTAATGATGAATACTGCAACAACGACTATAAAAATCCCGATCGCGATAAAAACGCCAGTCATTTACTTACCCAGAACAGCCCATGCAACGAGGCCGAAGGTGAGAATTCCCATGACTACGACTGCGAATGCGGTGAGTTGTAAGAGTGAGCCGGACTCAGAGACTTTCTTTGCTAACGCCGATGGCTTCTTAATCTGCTTGAGATCATCTATGAGTGCTTCTGCTTCGCGGATCGCAGCGTATTGGCTGATCATTGAAAGGATTCCCGTGACTGCTGCTACGCCAATTATTAGGTACTTGGTTTGATTTGATGCCATCGAGAATTTGTCGAAGCTGGCAAGAACGAAGATTGCAACGAGCATTACAGTTGGGCCGAATTGAGCAGAAATAATATGAGAACGCTTTTGATTCCAGAGTGTGAGGAGTTGCTTCTCTTCCATGTGAAATACCAATCCTTTTAACGTGGTCGGTCAATTTGACCTCGTAAAATGATAATTCCAGGCTACCCAGGTATTGCCGCAGACTCGCAGTGAACGAAGGTGAATTCGTTTAACGCCCGACAGCTTTCATTCCACGTGCCAGCTTCAATAAATCTGAATAAGTCAGTCCTGAGACTAAGACTTCGATCTCTGTGCCATGAAGTGATTTCGTAGCCGGCACCTTCCACATCGCATATCCCCCAAAGTTATGAATATCCGATGTCTTGCAGTTCTGCCATTGCTTCTTATTTGCGGGATCACAAAATGCGACGATTGTTGCTTTGTTGCCGTTGATTGTTGCTGTCGCAACTTTCACTCCAAGCCCAGGATTAGAACATTTCACACTCGCATCGGTCTCAAGGAATTGCACAGAGCGAGCTTCGCCATAAATAGCGGCAAGCCATTGTTCGTTCTTTGCACCACACGATTGCATAGTGAAGGAGCGAAGAAGCAGATCACCCGTGGAGGCGGGTTGGTAAATTTGATAACTCACACCGGTCTGAGCATCCTGGTATTTATTTCCAGAGCCCATTGCGTGAGCCGAGAAGGGAATCGAAACGGCGGCGATAAGGAATACGGCAAACACTTTCTTAATTCCGAAGTGTGCTCTCATATTCTTAATTTTCTCCCAAATATGCGGGGATGACAATCTCGTTGTATTGCAAGAAGCCGGGCTTGAATGGTGGATCAAAGCGACAGATTCGGGTTTCATCTGAGAGGGCGATCTGTTCTTTAGCAGCCGCTGCGCGAAGTTCTTTTGTCTTCTTGGCAGCTAATTCTTCGGTTGCTTTTCCACGAAATGAGAGTGCAATGCAGGTTTCGGCATCGAGTTCGCGAAGGATTACTTGTGGATCATTGGGATGTGGCAATCGCCCAAAGGTGCTGCCTGATGGCATAACAAAGGAGACATACCATTCATTAGGATCTGCTGACACTGAGCGCTGAGCCGCAATAACGGGCGCAGTCATCGCTATCTTCTCCGATGCTTTGTTGCCCTTAGCGATATATCTAAAGAGTGATCCAAATGCCGCACTGGCTGCGGTGGAATATTGCGCCGATACTTTGACTTCGGCAATTACGCATGGCTGATATTCCCGCACTTCAAAATCTGCGTACTTCTCCAGGACCGTAAATTCTTGCCTTTTTGTCATAGTTTGAGGGTACTCGGCTATCCCCCAAGTCGCAGTGTGGCAAGATTTGCGGGTGAATCGGCGATTTAAAGTGCAAGGTGTCGGCCTTCGTGGCCTCATCGCATGTGCACTGTCTTTCGCTCTCCTTCTCATTTCTACGCCATCGGCTTCAGCCATTAACTACACCGTCACATATGACGCTAATGCCAGTATGTTTCAAGCTGGCGTGACTTCAGGATCTATTCCTGCCGTCTCAGGTAATAGTTTTGCTGCAAATGCAACGGTCACTGTTGCGGATAACACCGGATCGCTGGCCCGACAAGGTTTCACATTATCTGGGTGGAACACGGCTTCGGATGGATCAGGAATCACTTATGCGTTGAAGACAGGTACATTCACGATAACGACAAACGTCATCCTTTATGCAAAATGGTCGATTCCAGCTTCTGCTCGATTAATTGGATCTGGTGGATCTGTAATAACAATCGTGAATACGAACTCAGTCACAAATGGCACCTACTGCACCGGCGGGAGTGTTCGCGGCGTTACTTCCGACGGTACTTACATGTACTTCCGTCCATCCACATATCCGGCTTACATCTGCAAATTAACCATGGGTGGAGTTGTAGTTTCGGTAAATAACGTTGGCACCGTATTGGGAAGCACAATTCCAACAGATTCAATGGCGCTGTCATATAGCTCGGGGTGTTTATTTGTTCGTGGCACTGGTGGCGCAACCACCACTGTGTATTGCATTGATGTCAGTGATTGGACAATTACTGCGCGAACTTTGCCTACAACTTTGATGGCGGGACAAGGTTGGGGCACCGGAAACTTGATTGATTTTCCTGATGGGCGAATCGGATCGGTCTCGCAACCCAACCAAACTCTTTCGGGTGGAATTGGTACAGGTGCAAACCAATGTCCCAGTGGAATGAACTGCAAAATTTTGCGTCTCTTTAATGTGATTGGCTCGGGCAAAACTGTTACTTTCACAAATTCCGAAGATATTATTTTGGCTGATTCTGACAATTTGTGGCCAGGTGATGAACATGGAATTGCTACTGATGGAACTTACCTCTATGAGATTCAATACAACGCAGGTTACAAGGTCTGGGCGCTTCGATCTAACGCTCCTTCTTACGTCGTATTTAATGGTGATGCTTCGGCCGCATGTGGCGCCTCAACCGGCGTTTCGCCCTCTTCATGTTTAATCAATAATCCAGTTGATGGAACTACTTCTCTGATGAGTAACGCCACCTATATTGGCCACAATCACGCCACTGGAACATACATGATGGGTGATTACAGCAACCCAAAGATTTATGTTTCCAATTCAATCCTGCCGCCCGCAGGTCCTGGCTCATTGCCCGCTGCTGCTGTATTTAATTCCTATGGACTTGGGAGTGGATTAACCTCCGCGACATATAGAGCCAATAATTCAATTACTGTAAATCTCAACACTTCATCGCTGGTTACTTTTTATTCCAAAGGTAAGCCAATTATTGGATGTAGAAATGTTTCCACGAGCGGAGTTTCGCCAAATATTGTGGCTACTTGTACTTGGAGGCCAGCTGCGCACGGGCCCATGTATTTGTCGATCACGGCCACACCAAAGAATTCTCAAATCGCACCATCAGGCACCGGGCAATTCCAAATATTTGTAGGTGCTCGAACTTCAAAGCGCTGAGAAGAGTAATTTGGCTCCCCGAAAGTGTATGCAGATGCCATCGGAGAGGGCAGTGTGACAAGATTTGCCGATGATTTCACTCGCGCTCTCCCTTCGTCATATGGCCTGGTCGAACCAAAAGTTTTTTGGATATTTCACGGAACTTCCTGATGAAGTCTTTGGACTGAGCGCAGCTGAAGGCGAGTGGCCGGTTGGACAATTGCTCACTCACTTCGCCGGAAGCGGTCAGTGGTATCGGTATTGCTTGGGTGGAGCTGATTGGTCCGAACTAACTCCAGTAACGACAGGTGCTATCGCTCGCCAATATTTAGAGATCATGGCCGAACTTGATGCATTTTTATTAGAACATGTTGATCGGCAAGATGAAGCGCTAGTTATCGATGGCGAAGATGGTCCAATCAATGCCACTCGCTCCTTGATCTTGTCTCAAGCGGTTATGCATAGCGCCGAACATAAGGGGCAGATCGCAGCGATTATGAGGGCCAACGGCTGGGAGATAGCGCTCGATCCGCTCGATGTGTGGAGTTATGTGGCCGCGGGCGGGGCTTAAGAACTCAGTATTATTCTCGAATGTTGGAATTGGGAAGAGGAGTTAAATCGGCCGCGATTGCGTCGGCTCTTCTCCTTTTACCTGCCGCAGGTGCTATTGCTTTGGAAATCGCTAGATGAAAGCAAAACTGGCGCTCTTCTCAATCTTCATGTTCTCATTTATTCCTATCAACACCTCGCCCTCGTTTGCGGCGGCCACGATTTATGAATCGATGTCGGGTACTGCAGGTACCAATTTTGGAACCGGAAGTGGCGATAGCGTTGGCTTTACCGGTAACTGGTCGATGGTCAATGCCTACAAAATGCCACGGATGTCTGGAGTTGCGGCAATTTACAGCTCTACCTACAACACCAGCTTAAAATTCCCGACAAGTAGTCGCTTCACAGTTCCTTCAAATAATACTGCTGCATCGACGGCGGCAAATGTATGGAATGTTTACTACTCGGCTCGTCAGATGACTAGTGGAGTTAATTTCGATACGAACGGAACTTTCTATTTTAGCTTCCTCGATTACGCAGTGGATTCTGGCGGCTGGGGTTCGGCAATGGTCGGACTTCTTAACGGTTTGCCGTCAACCGAGAATGACGCAACAAAGAACTCTATCGATGTCGGTCGCACCTATAGCGGTGCACCCACGATCCAATTAACTTCTGCCAACCAAGCCGCCTGGAACGTAACTCCCTACACTGCAACTGGAACAGCAAATACTTCAGTCGATCCATCTGGAAAATCTTGGTTTGTCCTTGCCAAGTTCACCACCGCAGCAAGTGGCAATGACACTATTCAAGTGAAGTTCTTTGCATCAACGGATACCGTCCCTCAAAGCGATTCATCGATTTCGTGGGATGTTTCGTATTCGACTCCCATCACCGGAACTTATAACTATCTCGCTGTTCAAAATGAATACAACGGTGTTATCGATGAACTTCGTGGCGATGCGACCTATGCCGCGGTGGCGGGCATTTCGGTGGCTCCTTCTATTTCCGCACCTTCAGTTTCAGGAACGCCCAACAAAGGAATAGCTTCTAGTGTCACAGTTACTGTCGGCGCCGCGGGATATATGCGATTTTATGTGGATGGAAAGCGCGTGCCAGCTTGTCTCAACCGCCCGACAACTGGCTCCTCACCCAATTTCACCGTGACGTGCAATTGGAAGCCACCAGTTAAGGGAACTCATCGAATGTATGCGACATTTACCTCCACGGACGCTTCATACACGAACGCGACGACACCTGTGGCGAATATCCAGGTAGTTCCGCGAACAAATACGCGCTGAGGCGAAGCGTACTTTCTCAAATTTTGGCAAGTCACTGCATAAATCCAGCCCTCATTTACGGTTAATCCAGAGATAGGTTCAGTCTGTCCAAATCCTGATTGGGGCGCACGTGAGTAAATTGAAGAAGGTCGCCATTGCCGTATTGCTGCCCTTGACCCTCCTCGGAAGCTTCTCCGCTCAGGCCGCCGATATTCCTGGCGAGCAATTTGTGATCTCTAATCCCCCAACTAATGATCGATATACCGGGATCAATTTGGCAGATTCACAGTTCAATCGTGAGACCTTTTCTGCACTCGAAGCTTTTACTGCCGATGGCACTACCCGAGATAGCAAGATGCTGACACGAAAGACGTGCACAACTATTGGAACACCAGGCTGTGAAGCCGATAAGTGGTTCCAATACAACGCACAACTTGGAATGTGTGGAAGTGATTTCATCACAGATTGCGTTTCTAAAGTTTTCGCCACTAGCGCTGATGGTGTCGAGCATGTCGGCTCATTTGTTGAGTATTTTCCAGGCAACACTTCTTACTCCTACAAAGGCGATCCTTCAATTAATCTGCCACCAGGATCAAGTAATTTCATCGTGGACTTTCCAGATGTACCCCATCAAGGGGGAACCAAATACTTAGTCGTCGCATTCTTGCAAGGCGATCGTGAATTTAATCAATCGCAATTTGCTGTTCGACAATTCACAACTGGAATTTTTGCCATCTCTGAAGTAGCTGGGCATTTCAGCATGGCGGCTCCCGCTGACGATATCCGTACTGGATTCGTCTTAGGCGGGCGACAATCAACTGCCGGTGGATTTAATATGGATCAATCGACCTCACGTCGTTCCGCTTGTGTACAAACTTCACTCACTGCATGTGCCCTCCCTTGGCCAATGCCGATCAATGTGAATTTTGGGATGAGCCTTAAAATGCATGCAAAGATCACAGGATGGTTACATGGACGATTAACAGATGCCCAATCGACAATTGCAAAGGCATCTGATGGAGATCAGATATTAACTATTCAGGGCAAGCCAGCAATCGTTCCAGGTGTTTATGGCTGGTTTAAGAAATCTGAATATCCACAAACACTTGCTGCTTATTACAAAACAATTCCTCAAGCCGAAGTTGATACCAGTGGGTTGGGATGGCCAAGCATTACTGGAAATGTCAGCTGGGGCCCTGAAGGATCTCCCTATTCCATTATGAAAGAAGATTTTGGGTATCAAGAACGTAGTTTTAATGAAGTCTTGGCTTGGATTGGGGCACTAGGCGATAAGGCCGCCTATTCACAGTCCATCTGGTCTGCGAGAGCGCTGGATGACAATGGCGATTCCAGATGTTGGAAGAGCGCAGATTCGTTGAGTGGAATCGTCTCTACCAACTCCACAATGTATGTAGGCGCTCCTCCGACATTCAATAAGGCCGATCAAACATTGGATTACAAGGTTGTTTCACCTCACTATCTACCCGATGGGAGTGAATTTAAAGGCTCTTATGACCTAGTTATCCGAAGCGATGTTGCACGTTGCATTTATGGATTCACTTCCGCGCCAATCTCGGCCACCATCTCGGTGATTTCAGCAGATGGAACAAGCCAGATAGCCACCACGATTTTCGGCGAAAAAGGTGGATGGGTTCATCTTTCCGCTCGAAACTTCACATTCTCATCGCCAATCGTGAAGGTGACATTGAAACAAGCAAGTTCAGAAAATAAGACAGAGATAAAGACACCTGCCAAAGTGGCGATTAAGAAGATCACCTGCACTAAAGGCAAGACAAAGAAAGTGGTTCAGGGCGCAAATCCGCTTTGTCCTAGTGGGTTTAAATTAACTAAATAAAACTCTTATTTAAGAACCGCAAACCCACAAGTAGTAATACGCCTTACCATTCAAGATTGTCACGTGATTTGTTGACAATCCATTGACCCATTTAACGTCTAGAACAAAAGTGTCGCCTCTTGGAACGCGGCCAGACAATTTATTCTTAGGCAACCCTGTTGGAACGGCCCAACTCGGATCTTTATCCAAGGTAGTCAAATCCGGCACCGCTGGCCCATAAGTTCCACCCATTTGAGATTCCATCGAAATTAAACAAGCTTTGGCCGATGAATACATTCCGGGATATAGATGTGCAACTTCGTAAGCATTTTCCGCATCAACACCGCGTTGATAAGCCTGCTGTTGTCCGTAATAAAGGGCCCTGATCAAGGATTTTGCTTGTGAAAGTGAGACGGATGCCGAGGCATTGGGAGCGGTCGATACAAATAAGCAAGCCGTTACGGAAAATGCGATAAGAGAAATTGAATATTTGAACTTCATAGTTAGCTCCAAACTACCTAGGTACCTACAAAAAGAGTATCAATGCCGACCAGTCAAAACCTATTTGAAAAAGAGCCAGTTGTTCTCCAACTTAATTCCGTATCTGACAGGTCTTGGCTAACTACAAGTTAGGCTCTGCGCATGCTCGGTGGGATCGATAACGGCCTTTTCTTCCAATCCTTTGGAGGCTTAATTGCTCTGGGATTAATCATCATCGTCATGCGCTGGGCTTTCTCCAAAAACCCTAAGTTGATTGTGACTCCTATAAAGGCGGGTAAGAAAGATCAGTACGGCCTGCTCAAGGCGCTACCAACTCCATCGAATTACATTGAAGCCCAGATGGCGCTCCAGAAATTGATCGACCTTGATGTGCGAGCAACCCTCACTCAAACTCTTGAAGGGCCTTCAATTATGGTCTTTGAAAAAGATTATGGAGTGGCTTTGGCTATCTTGAAAGCTAAATAATTAAATATTGGCGTTGACTATTTCTGTGAGCCATCTGATGGGCTCGCTCATCGCAGCATCGACGCCTCCCGCCGCATCCACTAATGAGTGCACTTGGAGATTCGCATAATTTCTCAATTCAGGTGCTACCTGTCCAGCAAACACAATCACTTTCTTCCCTGAATTCACACTTTTCGCTATTACATAACCAGGGCCCTTGCCCATAAGAGATTGCTGGTCAAAAAAGCCCTCACCAGTAATAAGAACGTCAGCAGATTCAATGGCCTGGTCTAAATGCAACGCATCAGCAAACCAATGTGCTCCAGAGATAAATTGCGCACCAAAAATAGCTCTGCCTATTGAAGCGACTCCTCCGGCAGCGCCGGCTCCTTCGATTTCTGCCACATCAATTCCAGTTGCGCGGTGAAGGACCCCAGACCAATGTCTCAGTGATTGATCGGCATCATCGAGTTGATCCTTGCTAAGGCCCTTTTGAGGGCCAAAGACATGGGCTGCGCCGGACGGCCCGACGAGTGGATTGTTCACATCGACCAAGAAAGTCCACTTCACGGACGTAGTCATAGGATGAATATCTGAATGCACAAGTGTCAGATCTATCGACGCAGCGTCATCTAGTCCGGCTAGGTTTGGAGAAATATTAAGCCCAAATTGATCCAGAACTTTGCCGCCAAGTCCTATTAGGAATCCGACTCCGCCGTCGGTTGAGGCGCTACCACCAACTGAAACAATGATCTCATTAACGCCAGTAGCAATAACTTGAGAGGCAGCATCTCCTAAACCATAAGATGTAGCGAAATATGGTTGTAACGCGCGACCTTTGAGCGAGGCGATACCACAGATCGATGCCATCTCTAGGAATGCAATTTTCTGGGTGCCCAATGTTTTCAGGCCATAAAAAGTATCAATCGGCTCCATGAGCGCATTAAATGTACGAATAGGTATCTGTTCAAAATCATTGTCATACAGAATTTCTAGCGATCCATCTCCGCCATCGGCAATGGGAATTTGTTGGATCTGCGCCTCTGGATATTTATTACGAATTACACCAGCGATAGTTGCGCAAACTTCCTGCGCAGTGAGTGAACCCTTAAATTTATCTGGTGCAACGAGAAATCGAGTCATCGCGTCCCGGTACGTCGCCCTATTTGAATAACTGAAATAGGAGAGCTTGAACCTTGTAGCGATCCATCCGTAGGAAATAACTGCGCTGAATATTTCACTTGACCGGAGGTATTCGGTCGAAAAACACAGGTAGCGGTAGGCGTTCCAGCCACATCAACAGTCGACACCCTTATGCATCCCGGGATCTTCTTGTTATTAGAAAGAAAGGTAACTTTGCCAGCAATACTTGCGGTCGCCTTCAGAGTTGTCGTAGCGCTCTTTGCGCCATTGCCAGTCAAAGTCGGAGCGTTGACTGAGGTAGATGTGATTGTTTGGCCAACAAATACTTGAACTAAGAAATTTGTGTTTTTCCAAGTTGCATTTCCCATTGACGTCCAGTCGGGGTTTGAAGCAGGGCCTGCTCCTAGACCAAGATCGGGTGGACCTGCTGGGCGATGCATATTCCACGCCATGATGGTTTGGGTGTCAGTGAGGTTGTGAACTTGATATGAGCCATGCCCATCTGCAACTACCGACACGGTGTCATCCCAATCGTACAAACCACTTGAGCTGGCTGGTGATAATCCACCAGGACTCTGTGAATAATTGTAAGGCCAGAATTCAACACGCCCCAGTGCAAAACTTCCAGTTCTTACTGCGGAAGTATCTGAAGTAACAAGCAAATTTGTAACATTCTTTTGAAGTACCAACAAATTTGCGTAGTCCGGAAATTGAAGCGAGGCCAAGGTGGCCCCAGCCCATTTATCGAAGGCGACCTCTGCATAATATTTTGTGTTATTACTTACTTGAGTCATCTCCATGCGAATCTTGATGCGATCCCATGAGCCAGAAAATGTCGATGCTGCGCCACCAGTTTTTCCAAAACCATTCGTGTACACCATTGAGGTATTTGTCGCCGCATCACGATTGGACGTCGTGGTCTCGTATATCTCGGTCCAAACAACCGCGGCTTTCGCTGGTGTTACCGAAACAAATAGAGGCGCAAGCAGGGCGACAAGACTCAGCGCGACCCTTCTTCTCATCATTGCCTGATCTTAACGCTTGAAGAATTTCTTAAACTTGCGCACCTTCGCCTCGCGCATCACCTCGCGCATTGACTCGTCACTTGGTCGGGCTGGGCTTGCGGGGCGAGATTTAAACTCCTTGGCCCACTTCTCCACGGGTGGTTCTAAATGTGGATCTAGGTTCTTAACGGCGGGATCGCGATCCACATCGATTTGAGTGAATACTGCATCGAGTTTGTAGGTCTTATGGCAGACCGAACACGTTAATTGATCGGAGCGAAGGGTATTCCCACATGTGCATTCCCAATCACCGGCGGCCATAGCCCTATCTTCCCACTGAGAGAGCGCAATTGTCACCGTAGAATTCAGAGATGTTGCATTGGGCCTACATGGCGATGTTGGGATTTACCGTCATCGGTTCTTTCTGGCTCGAGCTAGTCCTTAAGGTGCGGGTTCTGCGACGATTTAAGCGAGTCATACTCTCCATACTTCCGATCGCACTCCCCTTCATAGCGTGGGATGCCTATGCAATTCAACGTGGTCACTGGCACTTTGATAGCAAGCAAATTCTGGGAATTCATGGGCCATTGCACATTCCACTCGAAGAGTTTCTCTTCTTTTTAATAATTCCGATTGCTGCGATCATGACGATCGAGGCAGTACGCACCGTAAAGAAGCAATGGCCTGTGGGTGATGGCAAATGAGCTATAGCGCCATTGCAGTTCTTGCTCTCATCGCATCAGGCGTGCTGGATCTCTTTGTTGTGAAGAGCGATCTGCTAAAGAAGAAGGTTTTCTGGACCTCCTACGCGATTATCTTGCCATTTCAACTTCTCACTAATTGGTGGCTGACCTCGCGCAATATCGTGATGTATTCCAGTGACGCCATCTTTGGGTTGCGAATCGCATCTGCTCCAGTTGAAGATCTACTCTTTGGATTCTCGCTACTTTTAGGAGTGCTTTCGATGTGGATTTACTGGGGTCGCAAGGGTCTCGATTAGTTATTAACAAGTTTTAGATCTCCACAACCTCTCAATCCTTCCGATTTTGAGGTCAGCAACGATGGTTCATTTCTCTCATGGACAGAAGAAAGCTCCTCAAAATATTGAACAATGAGGCAAATTTAAAGGGTTTTGAGTTAAGGAAAGTTAGAGAAGGGGGAAATCACACAATTTATGAAATAGGGGCAATTCGAGTTCCTATTCCCAGGCATAGAGAGTTAAATAGGAATCTGGTCCTACAACTAGTCAAGGAATTAGAACCAATATTAGGAAAGGAGTGGATTAACAAATGAGAGAAAAGTTTGAAATCTATGCCTCGCAGGTTGATAACTATTGGGCAATTCAAGTCAAGGGCCATTCAAATTGGTTCACGCAATCAAAAAATCAAAACGA
>CANFRP010000033.1 GCA_947449535.1 Actinomycetota bacterium
CGCTCCAAAATTGCAGTGGTTGCGCCAGCATCAAGAATCAATCGACCGCGTGGAGTCGATGCATGCTCAAGCCACAAAAGTCGAGAAGGTTTTTTATCGTGGACCGGAGCAAAAGTTGTACCAACATCTGCCCCAGAAATCGCTTCTTGTAGAAGTGGAAGGGAAGTTAAGAACATGGTAATACCTGCCCCAGTGGCGATTCGCGCCGCTTCAATTTTCGTGAGCATTCCCCCGCTACCAACTCCAGCAGCTCCCACTCCGCCTACCTTTGCATCAGCAAGTTCGGCTAATGAGGCAACGTGGGCAATGCGCGCTGAGCCAGGTTGTGATGGCGGTGCGTCATAGAGGGCGTCAATATCAGAGACCAGAATCAGCAGATCTGCTCCGATTAAGTGCGAGACAAGCGCCGCTAGTCGATCGTTATCGCCAAAGCGAATCTCTTGAGTCCCCACTGAATCGTTCTCGTTAATGACCGGTACAACTCCGAGTTGAATCAATTTAAATAAGGTGCGTTGAGCATTTTGGTAATGCGAACGACGTACGACATCTTCAATAGTAAGAAGCACTTGCGATGCAACAATTTTGTGGCGCTCAAATGCCTGGGTATAGCGAGCAACGAGGAGGCCTTGGCCTACGGATGCTGCTGCTTGCTGAGTGGCAAGATCTTTTGGGCGAGAAGTAAGGCCTAACGGAGCTAACCCAGCTGCAATTGCGCCGGAGGAAACAACGACTACTTCTTTGCCGGATGATTTAAATGCGGCGACGATATCGGTGAGCTGATCAACTGCTGCAGAATTTAGCTCTGATCCTGCCGAGCCAGTAAGAGTTGATGAGCCAACTTTGATAACGATGCGCTTGGCCTCGCTAAACAATTGTGCTGACATTACTTCTCTCCCTCAATCCTCGGATTCTTTGGATCTGAAATGTTGTATTCCCACTGCATTGCAATTTCATCTTCATTAAGTAGAGCCAGATCTGCTTCGTTCTCATCTACATATCGACCAGCCCACGGCGACTCTAAGCGATGATCTTCACCGCGCGGTCCAGCCAAGAGCTCTGCGCCAGCCTCAATAGTAGGTTCCCAATCGAAGATAACTGCGTTATCTCCTTCGCCAATACGAACTTCATCCTTGGCCTTCGCACCTTTTTTGAAGAGCTCGCGCTCAACCCCAAGAGTGGCAAGTCGGTCTGCCAAATATCCAATCGCCTCTGCATTGGCAAAGTCAGTTTGTCGAACCCAACGAATTGGCTTCTCGCCAAGAACGGTGAATGAACCATCTTCATTTGCAGTAACAGTAAATCCAACATCTCCAACATGAACGGGACGAAGGACAATACGAACTTTCTCCTTGGCAGCCTCGGCTTTGCGCGCTTCAGTAATCACACGAGACATTGCGTAATTAAATTCAGTAAGACCAATATGTGAAGCGGCCGAGATTTGATAAACCTCGTATCCCTTTTCGCGGAAATATGGCTCGACCATATCAGCCATCGCTTTACCATCAGGAAGATCTACTTTATTTAGCGCAATAATGCGTGGGCGATCGGAAAGTGGAATCGAACCTTCTTCAGGTTGATACTTGCGCAACTCTTCTTCAATTATTTCGAAGTCTTTAATTGGATCACGATCACTCTCGAGAGTTCCACAATCCAATACTTGAACAAGTGCAGCGCAACGCTCCACGTGGCGAAGGAACTCCAGGCCAAGGCCCTTACCTTCTGATGCACCCGGAATAAGTCCTGGAACATCTGCCACCGTGAATCGAACATCGCCAGCTTGAACTACGCCCAAGTTGGGGGCGAGGGTGGTGAATGGGTAGTCAGCAATCTTTGGCTTTGCAGCTGAGATCGATGCAATAAGTGAAGACTTACCGGCTGATGGAAAACCGATGAGACCAATATCAGCAACTGATTTGAGTTCGAGAGTTAGCGTGCGCTCTTCACCTGGCTCACCTTTAAGAGCAAAACCTGGTGCGCGTCGCTTAGATGAAGCGAGACCAGCGTTACCAAGTCCGCCTTTTCCACCTTGGGCTGCGATAAATCGAGTGCCATCTCCGACGAGGTCTGCGAGAACTACTCCTCTATCGTCTTTAACTACAGTGCCATTGGGTACCGGCATGATGAGATCTTTGCCTTCACGACCGTTGCACCAATCTCCATAACCGAGAGATCCATTTGTTGCGCGACGATGTGGTGAGTGGTGAAAATCAAGAAGAGTTGTGGTTCCTACATCGACAACGAGAATGATGTCGCCACCGCGTCCACCGTTGCCGCCATCTGGACCACCAAGTGGCTTAAATTTTTCGCGGTGCACAGAGACGCAGCCATCTCCACCGCTTCCGGCAGAAGCATGGAGAGTTACACGATCGACGAACGATGCCATTTGACTCTCCTCTCTCTACTTTCAATAAATTTCACTCAAATAAAAAACGGGCCCGCTTATGCGCGGACCCGCCAAAAAAATGCTCCGCTACTAAGCGACGGGAGCCGGAACTACGATGTTAACTACCTTGCGACCGCGAGCGCGACCGAAAGCAACTTCACCTGCAGATAGTGCGAACAATGTGTCATCTTTACCGATACCAACATTCGCTCCTGGGTGGAAAACTGTTCCGCGTTGACGGACCAAGATTTCGCCAGACTTTACGATCTGTCCTGCATAACGCTTAATTCCAAGATACTGCGCATTTGAATCGCGACCGTTACGGGTTGACGAGACTCCCTTTTTACTTGCCATTTACTGTCTCTCCCTTACTTTGCGATCGCGGTGATCTTCACGCGCGTGAGTTGTGAACGGAAACCTGAACGACGGCGATAGCCAGTCTTATTCTTGTAACGAAGGATGTCGATCTTTGGACCCTTTTCCTCAGAGAGAATCTCGCCTGTTACTTTTACGCCAGCAAGTGCCTTGACGTCAGTTGTAACGGTGGTTCCTTCTACAAGGAGAACAGCAGGAAATGTCACTGATGCTCCAACCTTTGCGTCGATGCGATCGACAGTAACTGTGTCGCCTACGGCAACCTTCTCTTGACGGCCGCCAGCTTTAACAATCGCGTACACGGTGACACCTTTCCAAACTTGCTCTTATTGCTCGGTTTAATCTCAAGCCCAGATCTGGGCAGAGGCCTAGGGTACGGACTTACGCCCGCGCGGGTCAAACTGACCCGATTCGGTGCTTATTCTGGGGTGATTACACCGGTCGAAACGGCCCGACGGCGCTTGCGCGCTGGAGGGGTCGCTGCTGGGGCTTCTTCAACTTCCACGACAGCGGAGAGCACTGAAGTCTCCTCTGAATTCTCTGATTCAACTTCAGAATCGTTCTCGTTCTCAGTCTCGTTCTCATAAGCATTACTTGGAACATAACGCTGATCCATATCCTTATCGAGAGCAACTTTGCGGACCGGCTCTGAATGAATATGAATTCCGCGACCACCACAGCTTTCGCAAGTAGTCGAGAATGCTTCGATAAGTCCTTGTCCAACCCGCTTACGAGTCATCTGAACAAGACCAAGTGAAGTGACTTCAGCGACTTGGTGCTTGGTGCGATCGCGACCTAAACATTCAACTAATCGACGGAGTACTTGATCACGGTTGGATTCAAGTGCCATATCGATGAAGTCAATAACAATAATTCCGCCCATATCGCGAAGGCGAAGTTGGCGTGCAATCTCTTCTGCCGCTTCCAAGTTGTTCTTGGTAACAGTCTCTTCCAAGTTTCCGCCCTTGCCGATGAATTTACCGGTATTGACGTCGATAACGATCATCGCTTCGGTGCGATCGATCACAAGTGAACCACCTGAAGGTAGATAAACCTTGCGATCAAAGGCCTTTGCAAGTTGCTCTTCAATACGGTGCTCGGCGAACATATCGCGAGAGCCAGTCCACTTTTCAATCTTGGTAGTTAGCTCCGGAGCAATATGTCCAAGGTAATTATTAATGTCTTCCCACGCTTGATCACCTTGAACAGTCATCTTCTTAAAATCTTCATTGAAGATATCTCGGATTACTCGAACGGTGAGATCAGGCTCAGAATAAAGAAGTGAAGGGGCTGAAGTAGAAGAAGATTCTGCCTTAGTCGAAATATCTTCCCATTGAGATTTCAAGCGGATGACATCGCGCTCAAGCTCTTCTTCAGATGCGCCTTCTGATGCAGTACGTACAATCACGCCTGCTTCATCGGGAACGAGATTCTTTAAAATTGATTTCAAACGAGAACGCTCTTGATCAGGAAGACGTCGGCTAATTCCGCTCATCTCTCCGCCCGGAACATAAACCAGGTAGCGACCAGGAAGTGAGACTTGGCTGGTAAGGCGTGCGCCCTTTTGACCAATCGGATCCTTAGTTACTTGGACAAGTACTGATTGACCTGTCTTCAAAACATGTTCAATTTTGCGAGGTGCGCCATCTGCAAGTCCGGCCGCATCCCAGTTAACTTCACCGGCATACAAGACAGCGTTACGACCCTTGCCAATATCAACGAAGGCGGCTTCCATGGATGGAAGCACATTCTGGACTTTGCCGAGATAGACGTTACCAACGTAGGAAATATTGCTATTCCGGTTGACGTAATGCTCGACCATAATCTTGTCTTCAAGTACTGCAATCTGTGTGCGATCGCCTGCTTGACGGACCAACATCTGGCGATCAACATTTTCGCGGCGGGCAAGAAACTCGGATTCAGTAATAACAGATCCACGACGACGTGCATATTCGCGCGGCTCGCGGTCATAACGATCTCCACGTTCGCGGCGATTATTGCGGCCCCCACGATCATTGCGATCACTACGTTCGCGGCGATTGCTGCGATCGGTGCGGGTAGGTTGATCTTCGCGTGAGCGAGGTTCGCGCACTTTGACTACGGTTACTACGCCATCTTCATCAACTATTTCACCGGGAGTTACGCCATCTGCTGATGAGGTACGGGCGCGGCGACGACGGCGGCGATGTGTTCCAGCTTCTGAACCCTCATCGTCGGATGGATTAATTGCACCGGCATCAAGTGATTCACCTGACTCGCTAATGTCATCTTCCGAAGATTCGTTGCTCTCTGCGCCTTCACGTCCACCACGACGGCGGCCACGTCCACCACGACGGCGACGGCGACGTTCTTCTCCTGCAGCGCTGCTCTCATCAGAGGCGGAAGCGTCACCAGAATCTGAATCTGCCTTCGCTGTTGCCTTCTCTTTTTTGGGAGCGCTCTCTTCTGGAGCTGCTTGAAATACTGGGACCGGAATAGAAGCTGCTCGCTTGGAGCTCTTCTTCTCAGCAGGTGCCTCTACTTCTGCACTCACTGGGTTCTCTGCTGCGGCAACTTCGGCTGCTTTCGCCTTAGATGATGACTTCTTTATTGTGCGCTTGCGCGCACCTTTGGGCTCTATAGCCATACGATCAAATCCTCTTCTGGGTACTCAGGATTTGATTAGAAACACTAAAACAAAATCCTGAGGTACTGCTCTGGGCTCCGGTTGGAGCAAATTCTGAAAAAACTTTCTTATGAAAGCTTCCTAAAAACTTCGCGCTAGCTGCTGTGACGAGTAATTAAGGTCCGGATCTCTATCGTGAGAATTTCTCTCAAATAAGAAGCTAACCGCTCGACGCGCCTGGCGCTGGCGAAAGTATGACAGATAACGGGCCCTTTGCCCAAGTTTCGGTCAATTATGAGCGTAAATGGATATTTTGCAGCAAGCCAAGTCCAATTAAATTGGCGAACATACTCGACCCACCATAGGACAAAAATGGCAACGGGACACCAGTCATGGGTACAAGTCCCATAGTCATGCCGATATTTTCAAAAGCTTGAAATGCGAACCAGGCAATCACACCGATTCCTACCAGTCGACCAAAGAGGTCATTGGTTCGTCGAACGATCATAAATGCCCTAAGGAAGAAGAGCATGAAGAGCGCCAAAATCAACCCTGATCCTAAGAAGCCCAGCTCTTCACCTGCCACTGTAAAAATAAAGTCTGTCTGTTGTTCGGGAACAAAGCGCCCATTTGTTTGTGGACCACTAAATAAGCCCTTTCCTACTAAACCTCCCGAGCCAATAGTGATTCGAGATTGACGAAGTTGATATCCGCTTTGTTGTGGATCGGCGCTGGGATCGACAAATGATTGGAGGCGCTTAATTTGATAATCACTGACAACGCCTGTTTTTACTGCGCCGAATCCCCCAATGATTGCAACGAGAAGTAGACCAACGACCCATCGGGTAGGTGCTCCTGATGTTGCAATAATGGCAAGAATCGCTGCGCTAATAATTGCGACTGTTCCTAGATCTGGTTGAGCAAGAATGAGAAGCATCGGCACTGCCGAGATAGCTAGTGCTTTAAGAACATCGATATCTGTTGGGTTGGCGTTGGCATCATTCTTCTCTGCCAAGACCATAGAAATTCCTACGATGATGGCAATCTTTGCAAGCTCTGCCGGTTGAATTTGAAATCCCCCGGGAAATGAGATCCATGCCCGCGCACCGTTGACTGTACTTCCTACATGCGGAATTAATACTGCAACTAATCCCAACACTGCGAGCCCCCACACAATTGGTGTGTAGGCACGAAGTAGGCGGTAGTCGATCAATGTTGTGCCATAGGCCAGGATGACACCAATAAAAATGTTGACGATATGTCGCTTCAAGTAATACTGGGGATCAAGTCCTTGTGAAGCAAACCAGCTCTTGGTGGCGGCATAGACCAATAAAGTTCCAATAAGTAGAAGCGCTGCTACTGAGAAGGTAAGCACCCGATCGAATTGTGAGAATGAATTCTTAATTCGATTGCGTCGAAAGTTATTGATAATGCTCATTGTTTCGCCAGCGTAACTGCTCGTAAGTCAATGGTCGGTAATTTGCTCGGGATGCCATCAGGAAAAATAGCTTTCTTCGGATCCACTGTTGATCCGGATACCCCATAAAGGGCTGTGTAAATATCTTTGACGCCGACGGCGCTGACAGCGGCACCAAATCCACCTTGGCTCACAACCATCACGACCGCATATTGAGGTTTTTCCACTGGCGCAAAAGATGCAAACCAAGAGGTGTCATCTTTGGCAGAACCATTGGCATTCTTTCCAAAAACCTGGCCAGTTCCAGTTTTACCTGCAACATGAATAGGGAAACTCGCGAAGACTCCTGCGGCAGTTCCTACGGTTGCTACTGATCGAAGTGATTTGTGAAGGAAAGCAGTATCAGCAGGTGTTAGCGGCGCTGTGCCATTGACGTGCGGAGTGAACTCTTTCACGACGGTGCCATCAGGCTTAATGATTGCCCGCGCTACTTGTGGCTCGTAGAGAGTTCCACCATTAGCAACAGCCGCATAAGTCACAACCATTTGCAATGGAGTCATCAAAGTATCTCCTTGGCCGATGGAGAAGTTGACGGCATCACCAGCACGGATCTTTCCACCATCGACACAGTTCTCTTTTGCGATCGCAATCAAATATGGAGTGAGATCGGATTTCTTTGCGCGACTTTCAAAGTTGCAATAGAAATCCTTATTGGCTTGGTAGTAGCGCTCTTTCCAGGCACGATCAGGTAACCGCCCTGTTGCTTCACCAGGAAGATCAATTCCAGTTTTCTTTCCCAGGCCAAAACCCTGCGCGGTCTTAAAGAAATAATCATTGAGATCTGATTTAGGGGACAGTCCGCCATCGCGAACCCATTCATCGTAGGCAATTTGATACCAGACCGTGTCACACGAAACTGCAATTGCTTGCTGCATGGGAATTTTGCCCAATGGCTTAGTCTCAAAGTTCTTAAATTCTCGGTTACCGATTTGGACAGATGCCGGACAGTCGTATCTGGCACTCATGTTATAGCCAGCTTTAGTTGCTGCTACAACCGATAACGCTTTAAATGTTGAGGCTGGTGCATACATTCCTTGAAGCGGACGTGAGAGTGCGGGAACGCCAGCGGCATCGCTATATAAATTCTTTGCTTGGGCCACAGTTAGCCCCTTCTCCCACATCGATGGTTCAAATGTTGGATAGGAAGCAATGGCCAGAATTTTTCCACTATTTACATCCATTACTAGAGCTGCGCCACCATCTGCTTTATAGCCCATAGATTTTGAACGTCGGACCGCTGATTCCAGTGCCTTCTCGGTTGCTGCCTGAAGTTTCACATTGAGATTTGTAACCAAGTTATAACCGGGCACTGGCTTTGTGTTTCGTGATTGCTGAGTAATCGCTTCCTTGCGATCGACAATAACTGTCTTTACGCCCGGTGCGCCACGCAAATACTGGTTATAAATTAGTTCCAGGCCATCTTTACCTAAGACTTCATTTCGGTAATAACTCTTAGTGGGATCAGCTAAATCCTTCTCGGTGACCGATCCAACATAACCAAGTACATGCGCCGCATTTTCTCCAGCTGTGGCTGGGTAAGTGCGAATGGGAACAGGCTCTGCATCTACGCCCGGATATCGATCAGCATTTTCTAGAACCTTGAGCGCCTGCGCTTGAGTTGCATCACGTGTGACCGGAATTGGTTGGTAGCGAGTTCCATTCCAACATCCGGTTCGAGAGGCTACTGGTAATTCACCGCACAATCGAGTTCGCTGAAAAATATCTTCAGGTTTCTGCCCCAACAACTTTGCCACTCGCGCAATTATTGAAGTACCGGTATCGGCAAGCTTGTCAATGATGCTCCGATCAATCGTGATGACCATGCCGGGACGATCCATCACAAAGGGAGTTCCCGAACTATCTGTAATCGCGCCACGAATCGCAGGGGTGACGATGTCACGGGATTGAATACTCAATGCTGCGTCTTGATACTTTCCTGTATCTGCCACTTGCAGATAAAAAAGGCGACCTAATAGCGCAAACATTAAAGATGCAACTAGCGCCTGGACCACGATGACATTGAGGCGAGAGCGTTGACTCATGAACGTTCCCGAGATGTCAGAGTTGCTTGACGGACACGCACCAGTGATGGAAGAAAAATTGGAGTGAAGAGCAGAGTCCACATGAAGTTACCGAGAACAACGACAGTATTTCGACCGATGGTTCCAGCATTTTCTCCTACGAGGGTTCCTACCAATAAATATAAAGTCAGCGTGATTGTTACGCCAAAGGCAACAAAGAGTACGAATGCTCCTGGACGGGCGGAGAAATCGCCAACGCTCTCAGTATTAGTTGCAATCAAATAGCCAACGACCGTGAGAACTAGCGCCCACTGTCCAAATGGTGAATTTGTCGTTGGAGATAGATCCAAAATAATTCCACCAATAAAGCCCATGACAACTGCGCCAGATTTTTCTTCGAGTGCCATCAATGCCACTAAAACTGCAAGAAAGAATGAGAAGCCAGTTATCGGAAAGTTAATGCGAGCGATTGCTCCTTCTTGGATCGTAAATACAAAGAAGAGAAAGAGGGCGCTAGTTAGGGCACGGAGCCAACTCACTTAGTGGCCTTTTTCTTCGGCGCAGAGGTGAGTGATGGGGATGGTGATGGAGTAAGAGTTGCGGTATCTACAGGTGGCGCTCCGGTGGAGGTCACATAGACGGTACGAGTAGGCGCAGGTGTAGGTACCAACGCGTTGTGCGGATCACTCGAAAGATTTCCGACAATGACAGTGACGACTCCCAGCTCACCGAGATTGCTATATGCCGACACATCAGCTTCTTGAGTGAGCGATGCCGTAGTGCTATTTACTGAAATTATTTTGCCGACCGGAATTCCCGAAACAAATGGTTTGAAACCATCGCTACCTAATGTGAGTAGCGCATCACCCACTTGGAATTTTCCTGATGAATCAAGTAATTGTACGAGGTAGCGCTTACCTCCCTGTCCGATCAGAACACCCATACCTTGACTTCGAGCAATTCGTACTCCTACGCGAAAAGTGGGATCTGACATCAAAAGAACGATGGCGGAAGAGGAGGTAACTTCTTTAACTACTCCCACTAATCCTGATTCGGAAATGACGGTTTGATCTTTACGAATTCCACTAGTGGATCCGACATCGAGAGTGATTGTCTGACTAAATGTTGACGCAGAGCCGTGACCGATGACGCGGGCCGCTACAACTTTAAATCCCCCGCGAGCAGCAAGATCCAGGGCGCCTTTGAGTTGGTCGAGCTGGCCTTTAATATCTGAATTGAGAACTACTTCCTTCTTCAGCGCTTCATTTTGCTTTTTGACTTGGTTGAGTTCAGCTTTGGTTTTACCGAAGTTTTTGACGTTACTAAAAAAATTACCAACTGGAGAGAAGAAGTCGCTCACTCCGCGTTGAATCGGAGCGAGAAAAGATTGGGTTGCCGAGCGCGAGCTTTGGGTGACACTTACACCGCGCAAATCTAAAGTAATAAGAAATAGGGATGTAACTAGGAGAGTAACCAAGAGCAATCGCGAACGATTATTTCCGTTCATTGCCACTGGATATTCTCCTTAGAAAATCTTGTAACTCTGGTGAATCTTGGAACTCTTAAGAATTAACGACGTGGCTCAGAGATAAGTACTTTCTCCAGTGCCTCAAATTCTTCTACGCATTTTCCGGAACCTTCAGCGACTGCATTAAGTGGACGCTCGGCTACGTGAATTGGCATTCCGGTCTCGTGACGAAGTCGCTCATCGAGTCCTCGAAGGAGCGCGCCGCCGCCGGTAAGAACGATTCCACGATCCATGAGATCACTTGCAAGCTCTGGTGGAGTCTTATCAAGGGTGCTCTTGACCGCGTTAACAATCTGGTTGACGGGCTCTTCGATAGCTTTACGGATATCTTCTGCGCTCACCAAGATTGTCTTGGGAAGTCCAGTAGCGAGATCGCGACCACGAATTTCAGCATCTGGCTCGCCGGGAAGTTGATAGGCAGAACCAATTGCCATTTTGATCTCTTCCGCAGTGCGCTCACCAAGAAGTAGTGAGTATTCGCGCTTCACCCAATCGATAATGGCTTGATCGAGTTCATCGCCACCAATTCGAATGGAGAGCGCAGTAACAATTCCACCAAGTGAAATCACTGCAACTTCAGTTGTGCCGCCACCAATATCAACCACCATATTGCCGGTTGGCTCATGAATTGGAAGTCCAGCACCAATCGCGGCAGCCATTGGCTCTTCAATAATGTAAACCTTCCGGGCGCCGGCTGCATAACCAGCATCTTTCACTGCACGCTGTTCAACGCCGGTAATACCTGAAGGAACACAGACCACAATTCTTGGCTTAGCTAAGTAACGTCGCTTGTGCACCTTTTGGATGAAGTAGCGAAGCATGCGCTCGGTTGTATCGAAATCCGCAATCACGCCATCTTTGAGTGGGCGAATCGCAACAATATTTCCTGGAGTACGTCCAATCATGCGCTTTGCTTCAAGACCGACCGCAAGGATTGCGCCGGTATCTTGATTAACCGCAACAACAGATGGCTCGTTAAGAACGATTCCACGACCGCGGACATAGACCAGAGTATTTGCGGTACCCAAGTCGACAGCCATATCTCGGCCAATGAATGACATTCTGTTTGGTTTTGCGCTTTTCATGGAGACCTTTCGGGGATTACTTAGACGAGCTCAGGGAAGAAAATGGAAATTTCACGAGCAGCAGATTCTGGTGAATCTGAACCGTGAACAAGATTTTGAGTGACTTTGGTTCCTTGATCGCGAGCAAGATCTCCGCGGATGGTTCCGGCAGCGGCAAGAGTTGGATCGGTTGTTCCCGCAATATTGCGAAATCCTTCGATGACGCGATTGCCTTGCGCGACAATGGCAACGATTGGTCCTGACATCATAAATTCAACAAGCGGTTCGAAGAATGGCTTACCTTCGTGCTCTGCATAGTGGCGCGTAAGAAGTGCGCGATCAGCGCTCATCATCTTTACTGCAACGATGGAATATCCCTTGGCTTCAACGCGAGCGATAATTTCGCCAATGAGTGAGCGACGTACGCCATCTGGCTTTACGAGGATGAGGGTTCTTTCATTAATCACGACCGCAGTCTAATCAATAGATCCGAAATGATGAATTCGGCGTAAATTCTCGCGGTATTAATGCGGTTTGCTGGTTGGTGGTGGCCCCTTTTTCAAGAGCTCGGCGCGGATGGCCTCACCCTTTCGGCCGAAGTAAAAAGCACAGCCCCAGAGAAAGGCGAAGAGTGCGCCCATGTAATACATCGGCGTAACAACAATGCCGTAAGCAATCATGGCGAATTGCAAGAAGGTGCCGATATACCAACCGCGCATAGTTTTCATTAAGCCGGCACACAGCAAGAGCGCAAGTGAAATGACTCCTCCAATAGCGAGTGCAAGTGCGCCATGTTGCTCCATTGCTAAAAGAATGGCGAACCCCATGAGAAGTGATTCCATTGTTATTACTGCTGAGCCAAGAATTCTCATAGGTAATCATCCTCTTCCACGTGATCCGGATTTTTTGCATAACTCATTTTGCGAATTATCGCCCGAGCTGCACCGGCAGTAACTACCGAACCAGTTATGAGAACTGCAGAAGTTCCTTCGCTTACCTGATTGATAAGCGTGCATTGCTCCATCGCATACGTGATAGCGCTCTTGAGTTCTGATTCTTGGAAGACGCGGTCTGCACCA
>CANFRP010000034.1 GCA_947449535.1 Actinomycetota bacterium
ATTGCGCCAAAAATTGTGCACTGCGCCCTTGATGTTCCACTGCCTAAATTGAATCTGGCCATGCCCAAGCGACCGGATTCACTCGATGAAATTTATCGATTTAAGGATGAGTATGGTTTAGGCGCTTCAGTAGATCGACTAATTGCAGCTCTTGGCTGGTAAATATTATGTCAACTAAAGTATTGATAATTATTCCCACGTATAACGAAGCTGAGCGAATCTCTCAAACCCTTCTTGATTTGTCACTGATTGGTAAGAGTTTGGCTGGAGAGTTTGAGATCGACATTTTGCATGTAGATGACAATTCGCCGGATGGCACTGCGCAAATTGCGACAAGCCTTTCGCTTGCAAATTTCCATCAGATATTGAGGCCGGGGAAAGGTGGACTAGGACCGGCATACATCGCGGGATTTAAATGGGCCTTGGCTCGTGATTTTCAGATTGTTGTGGAAATGGATGCTGATGGCTCCCATTTAGCCACCGAACTTCCGGGTTTATTACGCTCTTTAGATGGCGCTGGCCTGGTGATTGGTACGAGATGGATTACGGGTGGTTCGGTAGTGAATTGGCCGTGGTATCGACAGCTGATCTCCAAGGTGGGCACTAGATACGCGCAAATCGCCCTGCAATTGCCTTTTAGGGACCTTACAAGCGGCTTTCGAGCTTTTACGAGGGAAACTCTGGCGAATATTCCACTTGATCGCATTCAGAGCAAAGGTTATGGATTTCAAATAGAACTCGTCATGCAGGCATCTCAATCCGGATCGACGATAAAGGAATTTCCCATTACTTTCTTTGAGCGAACGGTGGGACGTTCGAAAATGACCTATCGAATAGCCCTTGAAGCCTTGGCAATGATTACCAAATGGGGAATACAGAAGCGTTTACGCCTAGGTATATTTCGCCGATAATCTATATTATGTAAAGTAAAAAGGATTTGGCGAGAATCGGGCCTCTCCTAATTAATCGCCAGATCCTCGATGGCCGGACAAGCACAAACCAAATTTCGATCGCCGTGAACACCATCAATTCGTCCAGTAGTTGGCCAATATTTTCCAGATCTTCCAATCTCTAAATCATTGCCATTTGGGAAAGCAGCAATTTCGCGGGAATACTTTCGTTCCCAATCCCCTCGTACGACATCACCAGAGGTATGGGGAGCAAACCGAAGTGGCGAATCTTCAATCGAAATCTCGCCTTTTTCAACATCCGCAATCTCAGCGCGAATGGAGATCATGGCGGTGATGAATCGATCGAGTTCACGCAAATCCTCTGATTCAGTTGGCTCGATCATCATGGTTCCCGCTACTGGAAAACTGACCGTTGGAGCGTGAAAACCATGATCCATTAGTCGTTTTGCGATGTCATCTACGGTGACGCCGGTCTCTTTGGTGATCTGGCGTAAATCGATAATGCACTCGTGTGCGATATAGCCATTCTTGCCCTTGTAGAGAACTGGAAAATGCGGATCGAGCTTCTGGGCTATGTAGTTAGCGCTAAGAATCGCAACCTGCGTTGCTTTGGTTAATCCGGCACCGCCCATCATTCGGATATACATCCATGTAATTGGTAGAACGCTGGCAGATCCATAAGGAGCCGAGCTGACCGGACCAGGACCTGTGGAAGGTCCACAGTCAGGATCCAAGGGGTGGTTAGGCAAATATGGAGCCAGATGCGCGCGGCTTATGACAGGTCCGACGCCCGGTCCCCCGCCACCGTGAGGAATGCAGAATGTTTTATGCAAATTCAAATGCGAAACATCTGCTCCGAACTTTCCAGGCTGTGCCAATCCCACGAGAGCATTTAAGTTCGCACCATCCACATAGACCTGACCGCCGGCATCATGAATCAATCCACAAATCTCCGAGATCGCTTCCTCGAAAACTCCATGAGTTGATGGATACGTCACCATCAAGGCTGCAAGGGTTGATGAATATTCAGCAATCTTCAATTTAAGATCCTCAACGCTGACATTTCCTTGATCATCACAGGCAATCACAACCACTTTCATCCCCGCCATTACCGCCGAAGCTGCATTTGTGCCGTGCGCACTTGACGGAATCAAACAGATATTGCGTGCGTGCTCTCCCCGCGCGTCAAGGTAATTTCTAATTGCTAGTAATCCAGCAAATTCACCTTGTGAACCAGCGTTTGGTTGGAGGGAAACTGCGTCATAGCCCGTGATCTTTATCAGCCAATCAGATACCTGAGCTATCATTTCCCGCATTCCCACGCTTTGATTCGCAGGTGCAAAAGGATGCAGGCCGGAAAGTTCTGGCCAAGTTACTGGAATCATCTCCGAAGTCGCTGTCAATTTCATTGTGCATGATCCCAAAGGAATCATGGTGCGATCCAGTGCCAGATCGCGATCTGCAAGAGCGCGCAAATATCTCAGCATCGCTGTTTCGGAATGGAAAGTATTGAAAAGATAGTGCTTGAGGTATCCCGTTTTGCGGGTATCGAGTGTTCTACTCACATTTTGTGGTGAAGCGTATTGAACTTCAAATATTGCGCAGATATTTACTAAATCTCGCTCGGTCAGGGTTTCATCTGTCGAAATAGCAAGTGTCTTCTCATCTATTTTGCGAAAGTTGTATCCCGCCGAAAAAGCTCTGGACAAAACTTTATCTGCATCATCTACCGAAATTGTAAAAGTATCGAAGATAGCCTCCGACCCAGTAGACAACAATGATCGCAATGTAATTGCCTGGTGGTTCACTCTCTGCGCGATCTTTTTCAAACCATCCGGTCCATGCCACATCGCATAAAAAGCAGACATGTTCGCCAGCAAAACTTGGGCAGTGCAGATATTTGAGGTCGCTTTATCCCGGCGAATATGTTGTTCTCGAGTTTGCAATGCAAGTCGGAAGGCAATATTTCCGTGAGTATCAATACTTTGGCCAACCAGGCGGCCAGGAATCGAGCGTTCCAAACCTTGGCGTACCGCCATGAAGCCTGCGTGTGGACCACCAAATCCCATGGGAATACCAAAACGCTGGGCCGAACCAACTGCGACATCTGCCCCGTACTCCCCCGGCGAGGCAATAAGTGTGAGCGCTAATAAGTCTGTAACAACAACCGATGTAGCGCCTTTCTTCTTCGCGAATTCGACAACTTGCGCCAAATCTTTGACAACTCCTGTGGTTGCAATATGTGAAGCAATGACGCCAAAAACCTCATCTGAAATTTTTGATAGTGCTTGGCTCTCCATGCACGAAGAGACAATCTGAATGTTAAGTGGCTTGGCACGCGTATGAATAACAGCAGCTATATGTGGATGCAACTCTTCGTCGATAACAAGTACTGCATCATCTGATTGTGTACTTACGCGTCTCGCCAAAGTCATCGCCTCAGCGGCAGCGGTTGCTTCATCCAACATTGACGCATTAGATATTGGTAATCCCGTTAAGTCAGAGACCACAGTCTGAAACGCAAAAATTGCTTCTAGCCGACCTTGCGAAATTTCCGGCTGGTAAGGCGTGTAGGCGGTATACCAAGCTGGATTTTCTAAAACATTGCGAACCACAACAGGCGGAGTGATTGTTCCGTAGTATCCAGTGCCCACTAATGATTTAACGATTGAATTCTTATTTGCTAGCAAACGAAGTTCTGCTAGTGCTGCTTCTTCCGAAATCGCTTCGGGCAATACCTCGCCAAGTTTTTGCGTTATTGCAATATTGGCTGGGACAACTCGACTAATGAAGGCATCAAGATTTGATTCACCGATATCTTTGAGCATGGCGGAAATTTGATCACCATCGGGTCCGATGTGACGATCTTCGAAGTTTGAACGAACTTGAGACATGCACTCCCCTAGCGATCCGAGTAGTCAGAGCGACCCTCGATACAGGGGAAAGAGTATTACGCGCCCTTGGCTTTTCTGCGCATAGCGAGTTCATCGCCACTTGCGACGTCAGCGTCTACCGCTACTACTCCATCGTGAATTCGCTCACCCTGAAGTGTTGCGAGTGAACCCTCGACTTCGGTCCAGACCTTATTGATGGCTATGCCAAATACCCCTTGGCCACCTTGCAGGAGATCAATAATGTCATCTGGACTATTGCACTCGTAGATCGATGCACCATCGCTCATCAGAGTCATTCGCTCGAGATCTGAAACGCCACGATCACGCAGGTGATCTACCGCGGAACGAATATTTTGCAGAGAAACACCTGTATCCAATAAACGCTTAACTATCTTCAGAACCAAGATGTCGCGAAATCCATAGAGTCGCTGAGATCCAGAACCAGTCGCGCTTTGAACACTTGGTGATACCAATCCAGTGCGCGCCCAATAATCGAGCTGACGGTATGTAATCCCAGCAGCAACACATGCGGTTGCGCCGCGATAGCCAATTTCGGAGTCAGGTAATCCGTTGTCGGAAGACATCAAAGTAATCTCACTTCTATGGGGGAAGCTCCTGTCGCCAGGAGGCAGTAGTTAAATATTAGGTCCTCTTCCCCAAAAAATGGGGAGGCAACACGCCCTAACCCTCAAGTAAAAGTTAAGAGTTTTGAGGGAGGAATCGCTCACGCACTGAAATCATCAGGATTGATCTGATCCAAAAATTCCCGGAACTTTTCTACCTCATCATCAGATTGATCGGGGATTTCTATCCCAGCCTCCCGGAAAAGCTCCTCCGAAGCCAAAATTGGGACGCCTAATCGAAGGGCGAGAGCTATGGAGTCACTGGGTCGAGCCGAGAGCGCGGCTGCTCCCCCGCGAAAGAGAAGTTCAGAATAGAAAACCCCATCCTTTAATTCTGTGAGATGCACGGAGGAGAGATTGATATCAAAACTCTGCAGAACCGAGACCATCAAATCGTGGGTCAAGGGGCGTGGGGGCTTTACATCTTGCTGAGCAAAGGCGATGGCAGCAGCCTCTGCGGCTCCTACCCAGATTGGAATGTAGCGAACGCCATCGATCTCTTTGATCAGAACAATCGGCTGATTTGAAGGCATTTCAACCCGAACACCAACTACTTCGACGGGATGGAGTTGGGTCATGAGCGAAGGCTACAGAGAATCTGAACTAGCGAAGTCGATTAAGGCCAGCAGCAACCAATGCCGCGTGGAGTCTTACTGATAGAGCTGCGAGTTCGCGAGTGACTTCTTCAGCGCGTGCTTTAGCATCCGAGGACTTTTGCTTGAGCAGAGGTGTGATGACCTGTTCGACCAATCCCACTTCTCTATCCGCCGCCGTTTTAAAACTACGGAGATGACGAGCTTCAATTCCGAAAGCCGAAATTTCTGCGACCGCTTTGGCCACCAAAAGCGCTTCCGCGTCATAGTAGCGACCACGAATTGCGATTAATCCAAAGGATTCAAGTTCTACCAACTGAGAATCAGTTAGGCCAGAGGCCTCGAGCAACTCTTCTCGCGCAAGACGAAGTTCTGCGCTCGGAGCAAAATTGGACGGAGCAAACTCTCCATCTATGGTGGCAAGTCGTGGCATATGAGCGGTCACAGAATTGGTCGAACCGGCTGTTGCGGAAGGTTGTAGACCGCGATCCATTGCATCGAGATTGTCCTTGATAACACGCAGCGGTAGGTACTGGTCACGCTGAGCGGCTAGAACGTAGCGGAGTCGCTCTAAATCGATGCTGGTGAATTTGCGATATCCAGATGGAGTTCGCTGCGGATCAATAAGACCTTCAGATTCAAGGAAACGAATCTTTGAGATTGTTATGTCCGGAAATTCTCCGCGAAGCTTGCTGAGGACTTCACCAATGCTGAGATAGGCGCGTGCTGGAACTGCCATTATTTATTCCCCTTATTTGCTTCGAAGTACGTGAGACGAAATTTTCCTACATGAACTTCATCGCCAGTCTTCAGGGGGGAAGATGAGATAGCGATTGCATTTACATAGGTGCCGTTCAAACTGTTGAGATCGGAGATAGTTCTCACGCCCGCTGCGCCGAGAGTGATCTGGCAATGCTTACGCGAAACGGTGATGTCATCGAGAAAAATTGCACTGGCAGTTTCGCGCCCAATGGAAACAACTTCTTGGTTGAGAAGGTAGCGAGCTCCTGAATTGGGTCCCGAGAGAACCACGAACATCGCGCTTTCCGGGTCTAAACCCTCAACAACATTGCGATCAGATTCTTTGAGAAGCTCCAAAAAATCATCGCTTTTACGATCAGGAACTGCTCGAAGAGAAGAGAGATGGATTGTTGACGTGAGGTCAGTTGCGGAGTGATCGTCCGGAGTATGTGCATTCACGAAACTCTCCCCCACCTTTCTTAAAGCTCATCATCAACTAGAGGTTCAACTATGGCTGACCCTATGAGAAGGCCGCCGACTGGTCAAGCGGTGATATCGGTATATTGCTGGGCGTTCATCAAGCCAGAGGGATCGCCCTCTATTTCAATTTCGGCGATCCAACCTGCGCCGTATGGGTCGGAGTTTATGGATTCTGGAGATTTATCAAGGGTCGAGTTAATAGCGACAACTTTTCCAGAGACAGGTGCGTAGATTTCAGAGACACTCTTTGTCGATTCCACTTCACCACAAATTGAATCGGCAACTAAAACTTGACCAACTTTTGGAAGTTGAATGTAGACAATGTCACCAAGCGCACTCTGTGCGAAATCAGTAATACCAATTCGGACAATGGTCGGTGATTCAGTCTTAGCAACCCATTCGTGCTCTTTGCTGTATTGAAGATCTGCTGGTACTAATGACATCTACTCTCCTAGTTTTGGTCTCTGATTTGCAAGGGTCTTAATTCCTGTCACACCGTACTGAATACCGGTGAGAAGGTATAGGCCCACGCCCCAAATGGCAAAACTCCAACCAGTTATCCGAAAAACTAGATGAAAGCCGCGCTCTCCCCCCAATAGCAGGAGTGGAAATGCGTAAAGGAGGTTGAAAGTTGCAGCTTTCCCCAAATACGTGACTTCAAAAAACCCGACGGATTTTCGCCGCATGGCCAGGAGCAATATCGCCAAAATTAGATCCCGCGCAAAGAGAATTCCCACCATCCACCAAGGGATAACGGATTTCCACGCCAAAGCCAGAAGCGTTGCTGCAATGTATGCCCGATCGATTGCGGGATCGAGAGCTGCACCCAATTTTGACTCCTGATGAAGTGCTCTCGCGACTTTTCCATCTAGATAATCAGTTGCTGCCCCGAAGGCAAGAATTCCAAAAGATAATAACGGGCGCTCTTCGTGCAAATATGCCCACAGGAAGATCGGGATTCCTAAAGCTCGAAGCGCGGTCAAACCGTTCGGAATAGTAAGAATTCGATCATTCATATCTATTCTCGCTCTTTCACCTTCACGACAACTTCGACTGGAGTACCGGGAAAACCGAATTCCTCGCGGATGCGTCGCTCGATGAATCGACGATATGAAGGCTCCACCCATTCGCTGGCAAATACAACGAATTTAGGTGGACAGACCGCAGCCTGGGTTGCGAAGCGGATTTTTGGCTGTTTACCCGAGCGGACGGGTGGTGGGGTTGCGCCAATGAGGGCCCCCAGGAATGCGTTGAGCTTGGAGGTCGGTACACGCTTTTCCCACGAATGGATCGCAGTTCTTAAAGCCGGGGCTAGGCGATCTCGATGCCACCCTGTCTTGGCCGAGACGTTCACTCGTTGAGCCCATGGGTATCGCTCCAATTGGCGTTCTAATTCCTTATCCAATTGATTCTGTCGATCCTCATCAACCAGATCCCATTTGTTCATGACGATGACCAAGGCACGGCCTGCTTCTTCCACCATTGTCACGACTCGAATATCTTGTTCAGTCAGTGGAATCGAAGCATCTAAAACAACCACAGCTACTTCTGCGCGATCTAGCGCAAGAGCGGTACGAAGTGATGCGTAATAGTCCGTACCCGAATCTTGGTGAGCGCGACGTCGGATGCCAGCAGTATCAATAAATCTCCATGTCTGATCGCCTATTTCAATCAGTTCATCAACAGGATCACGAGTAGTGCCCGCCATATCATCGACGATAACGCGAGATTCGCCCGCCAAAATATTTAATAGGGAAGATTTTCCGACATTTGGTCGACCGATAAGTGCGACTCTGCGAAAACCATCATCCGCTTTCTCAGAGCCAATTTCTGGAAGTTCTCGCACCAAGTAATCCATGAGATCACCTGCACCGCGACCATGTAGCGCAGAGACAAAACGTGGCTCGCCTAGTCCTAAATTCCACAGCGCATGCGCATCTGATTCTTCTGCTTGTCCATCCACTTTGTTGGCGGCAAGAATAATCTTTTTGCCAGATCGGCGAAGTAACTCAACCAGTGATGAATCTTCATCGAGGGCACCCACTTGTGCATCGACAACAAAAAGCACAAGATCAGCTTCACGGATCGCAGCTTCCGAACCTGAAGTAATTTTCTCTGAAATACCTTCCGGAGCTAATTCCCAACCGCCAGTATCAATGAGAAGAAATCTACGACCGTTCCATTCCGCTTCATACTTAACTCGATCTCGAGTAACACCCGGCGTATCTTCAACGATTGCTTCTCGACGACCAATCATGCGATTTACCAATGTGGACTTTCCTACATTCGGACGACCGATTACAGCAACGGTTGGTAGGCCAAGTAAATTTCGTCGCTTGAGCCAATCCCATACCAAATCAACAACTTCCTCGAGATCCATCAGAGTTGAGTCGAGTTCTAGAGCATCTGATGCAGGGCGCAAAGGTGATGATTTACGCGTTGAATCCATCTGATCGCGGTTCTTGAGAGAAGCTGCCACCGCCTCTGTCTCTACATCATCCGACAATTCTGCTTCTCGACGTAAAGCCCGAGCTTGCAAATCCGCATAGAGGAAAACCTTGAGGTTCGCTTCAGGTGCAACAACTGTTCCGATATCGCGACCTTCAACAACTATTCCGCCCTTAGCCTCTTCAATTATATTTCGCTGCATATCTACGAGGTAGGCACGAAGTTCAGGGAAAGTGGCGATGCGACTGACGTTGTCTGTAACACGGGCGCTTCGAATCTCGGTTGATATGTCGATATCTCCACAAAAAACTCGCGGATCTTTTGGATCTGTCGTGAAACTTATTGGAGTCTTCTTAATCGCAGAAATTATTTCCCATGGTTCTTCAACGTTCTCGCGCAAAGCGATGAAGGTCGCAGCGCGATACAACGCACCAGTGTCTAGGTAACTCCAGCTCGCGCGGGCCGCTAAAGCTTTCGACGTGCTTGACTTGCCCGAACCACTCGGACCATCAATCGCAACAATAATTCCTGACATATGAGTACCTTACTGGCTAATTAGCGCTTGAAATTGCTTTAGTTTTTACGAGGTGAGTGAGCTAACCATCCATTTGCGTTCAGATGACTTTGTAATTTTTCAGCATCGATCGCAGAAAGAGCCAAAGTGATTAGTCCGGTTTCTTGGCCGGGAGTGTGTTCGATGGTGAGATCCTCAACGTTTACATTTACAACTTCACATTCATGAAAGATGCGAGCAAGTTGACCAGGTTTATCGTCGATAACGATAGGCAAGTATGTGTAATCCCGCTCTTTGGCGCCATGTTTACCAGGAATCAATTTCTTACCTTGATTTCCTAAGCGGAAAAATTCTTGGACCTCCTCAGCGCTCTGTGATTGCAGTGCCGCGATCAGTTCAGAAATTAAGATTTGAATCGCATTTAATTGGGCAATATTTTCACGACGATTTCCCAAAGTTAGTTCAGTCCACAATTTCGGATCCGATGCTGCCAACCGGGTTACGTCTCGCAAACCTTGGCCAGATAACGATAGAGATTCCGAATCTCCAGAGACCAAACTTGCGGCAAGGAGTGAGCTCATAATCTGAGGAAGATGAGAGATTCGGGAAATCACCGCATCGTGCTCTGTCGAACTCATGAGATATGAGGTAGCGCCGAGATCTGAAATGAGCTCATTAACGATCTCCAAAGAGTTGGAGGAACTTCGCGAAGTCGGCGTAACAATCCAAGCTCGACCTTCGAAGAGATCCCCTCTTGCGCTCTGTGGACCAGAATTCTCTCGACCAGCCATTGGATGGGATCCTACAAATCGCCTCGCTAGATCCGAAAAAGTCTCGACTTTTGCTATAAGTTCAAACTTCAAACCACTGATATCCATAAATGTTGAATGAGGGTTATTGGTCGCAAATCGTTGAAGTTCGCTCGCAATGGCTTCCGGTGGCGTAGCAATCACAATCAACTCAAATTGATCGCCGATTTCGCGCTCCCCCAATAGGTCCCGAGCCAATTTTTCATTTATGGGATCGATATCCTCGATTGCTACCGCCCAACCTGCTTGTTTTAGTCCCAGGGCGATCGAAGTTCCGATCAGGCCCCCGCCAATAATCAGAACTGAGCGCTGGCTCACTTGGAGATGTCCGGTCTGAGTACGCTTGCTCCTCGTAAATATTGATGCTTGATCTCGGCTTGAGTTAATTCGGTATGAGCATGAATCAAAACGCGGATAGTGAGGGGCAGCGAACCCGGAACTGAGACTTCGGCGGCACAAATTAAGGGGATGTTCGCCAAAAGCTCGGGATTGCGTGCCCTGGCTGCTGTAGCGGGAAATTGTGAGATCAAATCAGGGGTAGAGGTAAATAGGATCGAGATGATCTCCTCCGGCGCCAGTCTGTTACTCGATACAACCGCCTCAATTAGTTCCACAACGGCGATGGCCATCTCTTCTGGATTATCAGCTCCTAAAGTTGTGGCTCCTCGAACTGCTCTAACTCTCATGGTGAATTCTAACTCCTGTCGCGCCAACGGCATTAGTAATTAAATGGTTTTCCTGATGAATCTTTATACCGATAAATAGAGATTTTGAAATGTCGATCTTCATAATCGAACTCAAAGAATTAACCATGAAATATCGATATATTAATAATAACCAAGATAATAAGCGTATTTTTATCGATAAATCTAGAATCAGAATGACTAGATAAGATCGATTTAACCATTTATTGGTATTCATAATTTAGATTTATCGTTTTAACATTAAAGCGTTAAATAAACTATCAATCTCAACTTCATTCAACACCCGAAAGCGACCTTCTTTCGTCTCGCCCAGAGTCAACGGTCCGAACTCGCTTCTAATGAGTCGCAGGACTTCAATCTCTAGCGCCTCAAACATGCGGCGGACGATGTGAAAGCGACCTTCATGGATAGAAACCTCTACCCAGAAATGCTTTGGAGAGACAGTGCGAAGAACCTTCAATTCAAGGGCTCTAGCTAAACCATCCTCAAGCTCGACACCTTTTTCTAGAGCATCTCGCTCTTCTTTGCCGAAAGCACCTTCGATCTCAACAATGTACTTTTTAACCATTCCA
>CANFRP010000035.1 GCA_947449535.1 Actinomycetota bacterium
AAAGCGTCGCAAGAAGGCAGCTGCTAAGGCAGCTCCTGCTAAGAAGGCAGCTCCAAAGCGTCGCAAGAAGGCAGCTGCTAAGGCAGCTCCTGCTAAGAAGCGTCGCAAGAAGGCAGCCGCTAAGAAGGCAGCTCCAAAGCGCCGTAAGAAGGCAGCTGCTAAGGCAGCTCCTGCTAAGAAGCGTCGCAAGAAGGCAGTTGCTAAGGCAGCTCCTGCAAAGCGCCGCAAGAAGGCAGCAAAGAAGAAGTAATTATTCTTCAATAAAAAACCCCGCCACGAAAGTGGCGGGGTTTTTTAATTCTCGTCGGCATACTGCCCGCGAAGATTGCCTTCGACCCGATCAAATATTTTTGCTAACTCTTCTTGGTCCTTGGCCGAGAGGTGGTCTAAGAATCGAGTGCGCACACTCTCCACATGATCGGGGGCGGCTTTCACAATTGCCTTCCAGCCCTTCTCTGTCATGACTGCCCAATAGCCGCGGCGATCCTCAACGCACTCCTCGCGCTTTACCCAACCAGCCTTCTCCATGACTTTCATACGGTGCGAGAGGCGAGATTTAGAGATCATTGCGATCTGAGCAAGTTCGCTCATTCTCATTCGGCGCTCTGGTGAATCGCTCAATTGAGCTAGGACTTCATAGTCGGCCATCGATAGATCGTGCTCACTCAGATCTGATTCAAGGGAGTCCATCAATCTGCGCGATGCGAAGATATATGCGCGCCAAGCCTTCATTTCGCGAGCGCTTAGCCAGCGTGGGGCGGAGCTCTTGATTGCCATGAGTTGAGTTTAGGCGAAAAGGCATTTAGTTGAAAGTTGAATTAATGCGTTTCGTGCAGAGTTGTATCACTCGCCGCTAGGCTTTCCACATGAGCAAAGCGCAATCAGGAATCGATTTCTCCCACATTAAGGCAAGTGTTCGTCCGCAAGATGATCTCTATCGCCACGTTAATGGCACATGGATCGACTCGGCCGAAATCCCGGAAGACCGTTCTTCCGATGGTGCCTTCTATCGACTCTATGAAGAGGCGGAAAGACAAGTCCTGCGGATCATTGAAGATCAGGCAGCCACGGGTGGTGCTCCAGGGTCGCTCTCGGCAAAAATTGGCGATCTATATAACTCCTTCATGGATGAGGAGCGAATCAATAATTTAGGAATTTCCCCTATTGAATCTGATCTGCGTCGCGCCCTCTCCATCACTGATTCTGATCAATTCCACACCTTGCTTGGCGAGCTAGAGGCTCGTGGCAACGGCGGACTTTTCTATGAATACATCACCACTGACAATATGGATTCAAATACCAACATCACCTATATCGGCCAATCAGGACTCTCCTTGCCGGATGAGGCTTATTACCGCGAAGCGGAATATGCCCCACTTCGAGCGGCCCTCCTCCTTCACATTGAAAGAATGTTTACTCTGGCTGGAGTTATTGATGGCGCAGATCATGCCCGCCGGATCATGGACTTGGAAAGAACAATTGCTAGCCACCACTGGGATCAAGTGCGAGATCGCGACGCAGTCTTGACCTATAACAAAATGAGTTTTGCCGAACTCGCAAAATTATCTGATGGCTTTAATTGGCCGCTCTGGATGAGCGCGAGCAATACCCCAGAAAAGGTCTTGGCGACGGTGGTTGTTCGCCAACCTTCCTTCTTCGCTGGGATTGCCACCATGATGCAAAAATTTGATGCCGCATCCTGGTCGTCATGGCTCAGTTGGCATTTGCTTAGCGGATCTGCCGGATACCTGACACAAGAACTTGCGCAGGCAAACTTTGATTTCTACGGCACCACCTTGTCCGGTACACCCCAAATGCGCGCTCGCTGGAAACGTGCGGTCAGTCTTGTTGAAGGGTCCCTTGGTGAAGCCGTTGGACAGATCTATGTCGAGCAACACTTCCCTGCTGCGGCTAAAGAGCGAATGGTCCAGCTCGTTAAAAATCTCATTGAGGCATACCGAGTTGATATTGCGGCACTGGATTGGATGGGTGATGCCACCAAAGCCCAAGCTTTTGAGAAGCTGGATAAGTTCACCCCCAAAATTGGCTATCCCGATAAGTGGCGTGACTATTCATCTTTGGAGATCTCGGCCGATGACCTCGTGGGAAATTTGGCTCGAATCTCACAATTCAACCAAGAATATGAATACGCCAAAATCGGCGCACCTGTCGATCGCGATGAATGGCTCATGACTCCCCAGACAGTTAATGCCTATTACAACCCAGGCATGAATGAAATTGTTTTTCCTGCTGCAATTTTGCAGCCCCCATTTTTCGACATGGCCGCAGATGATGCAGTTAATTACGGAGGCATCGGCGCCGTAATTGGCCATGAGATCGGACATGGATTTGATGACCAAGGTTCTAAATATGATGGCGATGGAAATCTCAATAACTGGTGGAGCGATCAAGATCGCGAAGAATTTGAAAAGCGCGCAAATAAATTAATTGCTCAATACGACGAACTGCATCCGGCAGAGGCTCCTGATGTTCACGTCAATGGCGCACTCACTATCGGTGAAAATATTGGCGACTTGGGCGGACTGACAATTGCCTACAAGGCCTACCAGCTCTCCCTCAATGGAAAAGTTGCTCCCGTTATCGATGGCCTCACGGGCTATCAACGATTCTTCTTGGGGTGGGCACAATGCTGGCGCCAGAAGATGCGCGGTGAAGAGGTCCGTCGCCGAGTTGCGACCGATCCCCACTCCCCAGATGAATTTCGATGCAACCAAGTCGTGCGAAATTTGACTGAGTTCTACGATGCCTTTGATGTAAAAGAGGGCGATGCCTTGTATCTACCGGAAAAAGAGCGCGTTCGGATCTGGTAATCGATTTTCGCCAATAAATAGCCCTAAATCGGGCTAAAAAGGGGTTTTTAGCGCTTTAGACCCGATTGGCAATTGATGCTGGATCGGCTTTGTTAGAAGCGCGAGAGGCAAATCTGAGCCTCATGAGCGGTAATCTATGCGTAGCGCACCGTAATCAGGGATTTTTAGGAAAATTTGAAGAAAGAGGGCAGCATTTTTAACTATCGAGTAGAGAAATCACTCACCGAATCGTCGGGCAAACTTGGACGCTCTGGTGTTATCACTACTCCCCATGGCGAAATTGCAACACCTGCATTTATTCCGGTCGGCACAAAGGCAACTGTAAAAGCAGTTCTTCCAGAGGCGATGAAAACTCTCGGCGCCCAAGCCCTCTTAGCCAATGCCTACCATCTCTACCTCCAACCTGGTTCGCAGATTTTGGATGAAGCCGGCGGTCTCGCAAGTTTTATGAATTGGGCTGGACCTACCTTTACCGACTCTGGTGGATTTCAAGTTCTCTCACTCGGCGTCGGATTTAAAAAAGTTATTGCAATGGACGACAAGACATTTCGCTCCGATGAAGTCATCGCTGAAAAGAAGGAACGCCTGGCCCATGTTGATGACGATGGCGTGACTTTTAAATCCCATCTCGATGGCTCAATGCATCGCTTCACCCCTGAGATTTCGCTACAGATCCAGCACCAACTCGGCGCCGACATCATGTTCGCCTTCGATGAGTGCACCACTCTTCACAACACTCGCAAGTACCAAGAGAAATCGTTGGAACGTACTCGCCTCTGGGCCAAACGTTGCCTAGTCGAACATGGCCGCCTCACCAAAGAGCGCGCAAGTAAGCCATATCAAGCACTTTTCGGAGTTCTGCAAGGAGCGCAATATGAGGACCTTCGTCGCAAAGCGGCACGCGATTTAGCAGGGCTCGATGAGGAGGGAATTTCCTTTGATGGCTTTGGACTTGGTGGCGCATTAGATAAAGCCAATCTCGGAACAATTGTGAGTTGGATGGTGGAAGAGTTACCCGCAAATAAACCCCGTCACTTATTAGGAATTGGCGAGCCTGATGATCTCTTTGTCGGCGTGGAAAATGGCGCAGATACATTTGATTGCGTAGCGCCATCCAGGCAAGCTCGTACTAGCGCAGTCTTCACTCCTCGTGGTCGAGTCAATATCACCAACGCCAAATACAAACGCCAATTTGCACCCATCGATGAGAGCTGTGATTGCTATACCTGCACCCATTACACCGCGGCTTATCTCAATCACCTCTTCCATGCCAAAGAGATGTTGGGCGCGACCCTTGCAACAATTCACAATGAGAGATTTATTGTGCGCTTAGTCGACCAGATGCGGGAAGCGATTAATCGAGGCGAGTTCTACGACCTCAAGGAAGATTTTATGGGGCGCTTTTACGGCTCTAAGGATTAAGCAACCTGGAAGGAGCGTTTAGAAAGCCCCATCCAATATCCATCAATCGCAGTATCTGGCGCTACTTCGGCATTAGTTGCGGCTCCCAAAGTAATAAAGATCGGCGCGAAGTGCTCGACGGTGGGATGGGCATAGGGCATTCCCGGTGCGAGTGATTTGTAGTTCATTAATTCATCGATTGCCCCACGCGATAAAACTTCTTTCGCCCAGAGATCGAACTCCACCGACCAATTAGGTGGGGTAGCGTCGATCTGAAATTCAGTAAGGAAGGCAAGGCCATGGGTAAGAAAACCACTTCCCATGATCATGACCCCTTCATCGCGAAGAGGTGCCAATTTCCTTCCGATATCAAAGAGTTTCTGCGGATCATAGGTAGGGATCGACATTTGTAGAACCGGAATATTTGCATCCGGATACATCTTCATCAAAGGAATGTAGGCGCCGTGATCTAGTCCGCGTCGCGGCTGCTGGGTGACCGGCTCGCCCATCATTGAAGTGATACGAGCAGCTAGTTCTGGTGCACCGGGAGCGGGGTATTGCAGGTTGTAATACTTGGGAGCAAAGCCGCCAAAGTCATAGATCAATCCAACCCCTGGATCAGTTGTGCCCAAAGTGAGCGGGGCGGATTCCCAGTGGGCGCTAATCACCAAAATCGCTTTCGGTGTGGCAAGAGCCGAAGACCAGGCACCAAGTTCGCCACTCCATCGTGCATCTTCCAGAAGAGGTGGCGCGCCATGGCCAATATAAAGAGCTGGCATTTTGGAAGCCGTGAAGTTGCTGGTGCTCATGGATTTACCTTATCTCACATGTAGTTGAATATTCAACTAATTCCTAAACACGCGAGAATGGAGAAATATTCCGCTAATCACCTGATGGGCTGGCGATTAAACCTTAGGTTCAAGTAGATTCGCGCCATGGCAATTGCGAAGAGAACACGAAAGCTAAAGAGCACTGAGCATCTAGAGATCGCTGATCAATTAAATGGCTGGGCGAGCCGATATAAAGTCACAAGCGACCCTTACGTCTCAGCGCTCACTAATGACCTTCGAGATGAGAAAAATTTGGCTATGTGGGCGACCTTAGATCCCCTTGCCTACCTTCCTGAACCAGCAATTAGCGAGGGTTACTCTTCGATTAAGTGGACTCGCCTCCTTACCGTGCTTCGCAACGTACTTGTCTTCGCGCCAGTTGCACTTACTTGGTATGCGGTAGGTCAGGCCACCTCCGCTTTCTCTAAATATGTCGGAGCCCACGGTACTGATGTCGTTAACTTCTTAGATTTCTGGCAGAACGGCTATGAGACGCTAGCTAAAGAATGGACCATTGGTCGCGTCGCCACCCTCGACTTCCTCATCATCTTCCTGGTTATTGCACTGACGCTCGCGGTCTCCGTACTTGGCAAGCGTGGCAGTGATCTCCAGCAAGCAAACGAGAACGAGATCGATCGCGAGCGGGTTCGTATCGCAGTGGTCTTAGCTGGCTTCCTCTTTGATAAGAGATCTGTCACTAACCTCACGATGAATCAGAGCATGGCTAATGTTTTAAACAAACTTCTCAACGCCTCGGGTGATCTCGCAGCTACGGCTAAATCTCTAGAGAAGACCACCAAGAAGCTTCCCGTAGCCAAGCCAGAGTTCGACTTTGATCTCTACGCGACTCCAACTCGCTCCTCTCGCTCCTCACTTAATAAGAAATTGAAGTAAGGCGCCACTATGGCCCGCCGCAAACGTCAGCTCATTGAAGAAGAAGATGCCACCCACCAAGGTGGTTGGCTATTTGCTGACTCATTCCTGGCCTTAATGGTGGTGTTCTTAGCGACAATCTCCTTTGTGCCCGCACTTGGCGGTGGCTTTCATGGAAATGCCAATATCAATATTGGAAATCTCGCGGGCACAAATATCGCCAACGGTCTAATCATGGGTTATGAGAATTTCGATGCCGCCGTTATTGAGCGAGACTTTAATAATTTCTTGAAGGAGAACAAGCTCTCCCCTACAACCCACGCTATCTACATCAATGTGGTCGGTGGATTCTTGCCCGAAGAGGGTCCGGATCGAGGAAGCGTGAACGCCCTGAAGTTCAGTATTTTAATGAGGCAAGCCGGGCTTAAATTTATTGAAGGCGCCAAGATCGATTTAAATGGCAATAAATTACTGAAGCCGAATCAGATCGTTCTGCGCATCACTCTCGCGCAGTAAAAAGCAAAACTGGAAAGCTTTTACAGACCAACGACTCCCAAGATAGCGCCGAAGAATGGCACCACAAGGGCTAGCTTTCCGACGATATCTTTCTCAGAAACAATTTGTCGTTTATTGTCGAGAAGTATTTCTACTTTCCCGCTACTCACTGAAAGGACAATTCCTAGGGCTGGCGAATCCGCGGTCGCGCCAGGAAGATTGACCAAGACTTTATTTCCAATCGAAGGCTGTCCGACACTGCGATAAATAGCGAGGCTGGATTTAGCCGAACCAAGTGCGCTCTTGAGACCTGACTGAGGATGATCTATACGAAACCCGAGTGCGAAAAAGGCAACGATTACTACCAAGGCAATAATCAAGGGCTTCTTGAATCGAGTAATCATGTGAGAATGGTACTAACTTACTTACGATTCTTTGGACTCTTGCTGGACTTTTGAGCAGACTTTTTATTGGCACTTGAGCGTAGAGCTGGTGGATCGAAGGGCGATGGCAGTGAGGGCTTGGTAGAAACCTTTGCTTCGACTTCTGTCGCACTCTGATTGCGGGCCTTCTCGGTGATTTGATCGAGCCAAGCGGCGATCTCAGCGCTTTCAGTATCTGGGGCGATCGCAGGCAAGTTCTTCTTCTCGCCGGAGATTAAGGAGTTCGCTTTTCTTGCCTTAAGAGTTTTTGCTGCCTTCGGTGCTTTAGGCGCTTTTGGACTTTTGGTCTTCGGTGAAGATTTTGTGAGGCTATTTAGCGAAGCGAGTGAAGGAATTTTAATGGCCGGCACTTTAATCTTTGCAAGGAAGCTGAGTTTTGGAACCTTGATTGCAATGTATTCAAGCCATTCTTGGGTAAAGCTCTTTGGCTTTGCTGGCGCTGCACTTACAGAACCATCAGCATTTGTGACTGACTCTTCTGGATCTACCTTCGCGGCGCTCTTAGGAGCTACATCCTCAATGCTCATTCCCAGCATCAGACGGCTAGTACGAGAATCAGGACGACCGGTGCCGCGCCATGTGGCAACTTCAATAACAGTTCCTTGAATCATCTTACCGACGACTAGCTTTTGACCATCTGGTAAATCGATTACCAATGGTGAATCAGAGACTTCAATGGGAATTTTGGAGATGACGGGAGCCGGTGGCACCGGAACAGCTTTTGGTGCCTTTTTAGGTTTAGACAATTTCAAAACCAATCTTAGAAATAAAGTCGTAAGTACTTATGTCACTAAGGGCATATGTATTGACACCATTAGACGGTACAGGCCAAGTCGTTCCGCTCGCATTATCCGAAGTTGTGCAGGCGGTGGAATTAGTCGCGTCTGCCTGGAAACTATTGGCTGAGCCAGCAGTAGGGGCCTGGATAGTGAATCCACAACGAATATATTTACTGAGCGCATACTTGCCCGAAGGATTATCTACCGAGCCTGTTGTCTGAGTCTTGAAGTAAAAGCGAATCATCTTTCCATCACAAGCGTGTTCAATAGTGGTGATTGCAATATTTCCAAGAACAAAGTTTTCACCAGTAAATGAGCGATTAAAGGAGACTCCCAACGGGGTCGTTCCCTGGCATGAAGTTGAGCTGTATGTAGCGTTCGCAGAAATTCCATCGAGTGCGGTAACGACGGTAGCGGAATCGCCACCTCCACCACTTCTATTACAGATGTAATTCTGGTCCCCATTTACCGCAACAATTTTTGTTCCACCAAGTGCGCACATCGAATCACCAACGCCTAGTGCAACTACTGCGAAGGAACCAAGGTTTCCACCGCCACCTGGTGCACCTGGTGCACCTGGTGCACCGTTCCTGCCATCAACACCATTCTTACCAGCGGGGCCCGCAGGGCCTTGTGGTCCAACTGCGCCAGGTGCTCCATCAAGACCGTTCTTTCCATCTTGACCATTAAGTCCAACAAATCCATCTTTACCTGCGACTCCGGCAGGACCAGGAACACCGCGCGGTCCGACGAGAAGTGCTAATACTTGATTGAGGTTTGCTTGACCTTGAGCAGTGTTACCAAAGAAGTATGACTGCTGATTTGAAGTCGTTGTAGGTGTAGCTGCATATGCCACAGCGACCCGTGACATGGTCAGGATCAAAAGGAGGGCAACGACTTTCTTCATGGCTGCATTATTCCCTGTCTCTCGGCAGAATCACACATCGCGCTATAAATTGCATGTACTACGCCCGGAATTCCGGCAAGAAGTAGGAATATCTGGGCTCTCCGATCAACCAGGAGTGGCATTGAGCTGATTTGGCGGAAAATCACCAAAGTGATCGCAGAAGTTACGAGGGACTCGAGGAATATAAAGCGTGGAGCTTTAGCCAATGCTGGGAGCTTGACTGAGCCCAAACGAATAAAGAGCAAGAAATATGGCAGAGCGAATATCGCTGCGAATACAAGTGATCTGGAAAACGCGCCGGCCGAATCGTGGGTCCAGATATATGCGAAAGCGAAGTAGATCGCAAAGAGAAGGAAGGCAGTTTGCGGTGAGCTGACGCGTGCGATGTTGATGGATTCATTCTGGGCAAGAGCGGGAGCTGGCTGGGAGAGTAAGAGATCTTCGACGATGATTCTCATGATTGACGCTATGCCCACAATGGCGCAGATCTGGATCGTCACTGGGCGCGCGGCCGAATTATCAATAATGCTGTTGATCAGGAGCTGTCCAAAACCAAAGATCAGAGCCGCTACAAAACCTGAAATTCCATAGCCTGCTGCTTTAGCGGCGCCAGGATTCTTGATATCGCGCGGAGTAATGTCGCGGAAAATATTGGCAAATAATCCAGGCGCTACCCATGCAAATCCAAGTGCAACAAAGATCATTGCATCGCGGAAGCTGGTGACATGTCCAGTGGCTAGTTCGATGAGCCAGAATGTTGCTGTGGCAACGATTCCTGCAAATGCATCACATACGCCCAAGATTGCAACAGCTGTAAAAATAATCAAACTTGTCTTATCAATACTTCCCGCTTTGTTTACCTCAACTGCGGTAATAAATGCGGCAATCAAACCTGCAAATGGCATGAAGGCATAAAGGCTGGAACTTATGCGGTGAGTTAATTCGCCGTTACGTAACATGAGGTAGCGGAAGAGAGATTGGCGAAGCCCAGTAACTGCTGTGACGCGCAAATTGTATGGCATGGCAGAGATACCAACTTTGGTATGCCCCTTCGCAATATTTTCACTTGAGTATTCGGCATCATGCAATTGCTGGGTGCTTTGGAATGAGAGGAATGAGTATTTGCGAGCCCGAAGGGCGGAAATTGTGGCGGTGAGAAACACCACCATCGTGATAATAAGCGAGAGAGTTCTTGGTCTATTTGTTGGGCTACTGGAGGCTGGTGTCGCCGCAACTAAGTTAACACCTGCAACTGTTGATGCCGGAGTTCCATTTCCTGAAGTAACGATCGTGTAACCACCAGTAGGAGTGGTATTTGAAATCTCTGCTGAATAAACAATGTAACCAGCCGTGTTCTTATTGCTAGCGCTAAAGATTATCGGAGTGATTCCGTTTCCGATCATAGAGACTGTCCAATTATTGTTAACGGTCGCGCCACCGATCACTACTTCTTGAACTCGGCCTCGTTCCCAGGTCAGCAAGGGAATATCAAGAGCTGATGCAAGAGATGGAGCGATAACTGAAAAGAAAAGCGCAAGCGATGCTATTAACTTAATCTTCATTTTTTAAGGCATCCAATACAAACCAGATTCCCACAATTGCCGGAATGATAATCAATAACATTTTTGGAGTCAGAATCTTGCCGATAAAAGGAATCGTGAAAAATACAATGCCCGAGACATCAGCGAACTTAGGATGCTGAACATCTGGCGCTGGGTTGTTATCACCCTTGACTACGAATCCTTGGATTGAATCTCCACCAATAATTCTGTGGGTAAAGATCCCCACTGGAGTTCCATCAAAGCGGCGGGCGGTATACGCAACAACATCACCAATCTTGGGAGTGATTCTCGTGGGTGGCGCAAGAAGTACGACATCACCTGGCTTGATTGTTGGCTCCATAGATCCAGTCAAAACAATTCTTGCTTTCACGATTCCAGTAGCCGACGCCAAGGAGAATCCGATCAGTACTGCGCTCAAGAGATAGCCAAGATTGCGCAAATAAATGGTGGCCTTTTTCTCGACCGCTTTAACTCCGGTAGCAACACGTTCGCGAGGAGCCTGAACAAAGAGCTTGGATTTTGATTCGATCACTTCGGTGGGAGTAATAAGCGCCGTGCGCTCCCCCAAAACGCTGGAGACTGTTACGAGAATCTTGGAATCTGAGGCGTCAGAATC
>CANFRP010000036.1 GCA_947449535.1 Actinomycetota bacterium
GATGGCAAAGACATCAAGCTCGATCGAGCGCTTGGTCAAAAGCGCGCACGTGCCGCAGCAATGATGTTGATGGCGCTCCCTGGTTGTGTTTATGCATATCAAGGTGAAGAGCTTGGCTTGTATGAAGTAGAAGATCTCAAACATGAAGATCTGCAAGACCCTAATTGGATTCGCAACATTGTCGTGGAGCGCAAGCGTGTTTACTTCAAGAAGGAGGGACGTTACGTCAACGGCGTTGCGGTTTTGCATACCGAAAAGGGTCGCGATGGATGTCGCGTTCCACTACCGTGGAAATCCACCGGCACTTCTTTTGGATTTGGCACCGGCAAAGCACATTTGCCACAGCCGCAATGGTTTAAAGATTTCTCAGTGGAATCCGAATCAAAAGATGCGACATCGACATTAGCGATGTATCGCACCGCACTTGCGCTACGTAAGAAATTACAGACAAGTGAAGATTTGGAATGGGTGAAGACATCTGATCCAGAAGTCGTTCACTTTGTGCGCGAAGGTGGTTGGCATTGCATCACTAACTTCCGCGGCAAAGATTACAAATTACCGGTAGGCAAAGTATTGGTAAGTAGCGGACCGCTCAAGGCCGGCAAATTACCTGCTGCTACATCGGTCTGGATTAAAGTCGCTTAAAAGCGATCGCGGATAGCCCACAAGTCAGGAAAAATTGGGTGAAAGAGCGTAGAGCTCAAGTAACCCACGCCAGAAGATCCGCCAGTCCCAAGCTTGCTTCCGATGGTGCGTTCGACCATTTTTACATGGCGATAGCGCCATTCCTGAAGCCCTTCATCGATATCAACAAGGCGCTCGCATAGCGCAGCGCTCTCGGGATCTTTGTGGTGCACATCGACTAAAACATTTTGCACATCGTCATTAGGAAGATAGTGCTGTGAAAAATCGCGATCTAGATATTGCGTCGGAATTGAATACCCGCGCTTTGCTAAATAGACCAAAGTGGAATCCCAGAGTGAACGCTTTGATGTGATCTCAGCAATTATTGCTTGGGCATCTTGCGGCAAGTGTCCCGCCATTTTTGCATCGCGCCGGCCAAGTAGTGCTTCGACTTCTCGAAATTGTGCTGATTGAAATCCAGAAGAGGATGAGAGGCGACCGCGGAAAGAGTTAAATTGCAACGGAGTCATCGTCTCCAAAATATCTACTTGTGACACACATACTTTCAGGATGGAACGAATGCGGCCAAGAATGGCCATCGAGCCATAAGAATCCCCTGATTCCAAACGCTTCTGGACCGCTTTGAGCTCGTGCAAAATTTGTTTAAACCAGAGTTCATAGGTCTGGTGAATAACAATGAAGAGCATCTCATCGTGTTCGGGGCCATCAGATAACGGGCGCTGAAGTCCAAGGAGTTCATCGACTGCTAAGTAAGAGGTGTAAGTCAGCGCTGCATCGTGGTCTGTACTCATGTAACTCGATTGCCATCCATTTCAATTTTTTTGTACTGGCCAGTGCTGACCAAATCACGGAGTCGTTGGAAGCCATCCCAGACTTCGGTATAAGAAGTTGCGAGAGGTGAGATCGCAAGTCGAACTGAGTTAGGTACCCGATAATCAGGTATTACATTGGCAAATTTACGGAGCGCAACAGAGATCTGTTTTGCATCGGGATGTATCAGAGAGATATGTCCACCGCGGTGGGAAGGCTCGCGAGAGGTGTTGAGCGTGAACCCCAAATCTTTGAGCCAGAGATCGTAAAGCCCAATCATCATGGTTGTACCGACTGCGCACTTATGTGCAATGGCCTCGATACCTGCTTCTTCAATCATTCCAAATGCACTTTGAATACACCGAAGTCCCATGAGTGATGGGCTAGCAATCTGGAAGCCACGAATATCTTGAGATTTCTCAAAAGTTGGCCCCATTTCAAATTGATCTGCTTGCGCAAACCAGCCTTGAATCGGCACTTGTAGCTCATTTTGAATTCGCTTGCTTATATACATCCAGGCAGGAGAGCCGGGACCAGAATTGCCATATTTATATGTGCAACCCACTGCAAGATCCACACCATTGTCATCGAAATTCATTTCAATCGCGCCGACTGCGTGCGAGGCATCCCAAATCGTAAGCGCGCCATACTTGCGAACTAAATCAGTGATCGCCTTTATGTCACTTCGTGCACCTGAGCGATATTGAATTACTTCAAAGGTGACAAAGGCAACATCTTCGGAAAGATATGGCTCAAGAATTTCGGGAGTAATTCGCTCATACTCTGCGGTGCCAGGTGTTTCGTTATCGATAATAATTAATTTAAGACCCATGCGATCAGCAAGTCCTTGCAAGATATAGCGATCGGTGGGGAAATTTGCGGCATCGATAATTATGGTTTTGCGACCTGGTCGGGCGCGAAGTGCGGCTCCGACTAGTTGATAAAAATTAACTGAAGTCGTGTCACATGCAAGAACTTGTCCGGCAGCTGCGCCCAGCGTTGATCGACCGATCAGATCTCCGGTTGGTTGCGCTTCATCAACCCAGTGGCTCCATCCTTCAACCACTTCTGGTCCCCACTCATCGATCATAAATTTATTGATGGATTCGATTGTCTTCTTAGGGAGGCGACCTAATGAATTGCCATCGAGATAACACATCTCGGGATCTGTCACGACAAATTGGCTCTTGTAGTGACGCAATGGATCTTTATTATCGAGATCGAGGGCATAAGCACGGTCTGTTAGTGGAATCTCTGACATGGCGACACTCTAATCCAGTACCCAATACTCTTGGCTAGTGGCCGGAAAAAATCTATTAAATTTAGAGTCAGTCTCTAAGGCCTTTGATATCCGCCCACTCCTCAACAAAGTTTCATTAGGGGTCAATGAGGGCGAACGGATAGGAATTGTTGGGCGCAATGGCGGCGGCAAATCCACTCTCATCAAAATCATGGCCGGTATAGAAGAGCCTGATTCTGGTCGAGTAGCTAAAGCTAATTCAGTAAAAGTGGGACTTCTCGGGCAAGTTGATTATGCAGATGCCGATGCAAAAGTACGTGATGTAGTTCTTGGCGATAAAGCAGAGCATGAATGGGCCAGTGATTCCGAGATTCGGGAAGTTCTCGTAGGACTATTCGGTGGCTTTACCGATGAGCTGTTAGATCGCGATTTTGCATCACTTTCTGGTGGCGAGCGACGCCGCGTCAACCTCGCCAAATTGCTGATTAGTGAATGCGATTTAATTTTGTTGGACGAGCCCACTAACCACCTCGACGTGGAAGGGGTTGCTTGGCTAGCCAATCACATTAAGAGCCGCACAAAATTAGCAGTAGTAGTGATCACACACGATCGCTGGTTCTTGGATGAAGTTTCCGATCAAACATGGGAAGTAGTCGACGGAGAAGTCCTGGCATATGAAGGCGGATATTCCGCGTATGTTTTATCGAAGGCAGAGCGCGGGCGTCAGCTAAGTGTGGAAGATCAGAAGCGTAATATGTTGATTCGCAAAGAATTGGCCTGGCTTCGTCGCGGTGCACCTGCCCGCACTGCCAAGCCTAAATTTAGAATTGAAGCTGCAAATACTTTAATCGCTAACGAACCTCCACCACGTAATCAATCCGAACTTCTCAACTTCGCCACGAATCGACTTGGCAATACCGTCTATGAAATTCATCAAGCCACCATCTTTGCTGGCGAAAAGAAAATTCTTGAGAATGTGTATTGGAATATTGGCCCCGGAGAGCGCATTGGAATTGTTGGAGTTAATGGCGCCGGCAAGACAACGCTCTTTCGCGCCCTCACTGGTGAGATAAAAGCGGCCGAAGGAAAGATCGTTACTGGTGTCACCGTTAAAGCCGCCTTCTTATCGCAGCACTTAGAAGAACTCGATCCCACTTGGCGAGTGCTTGAAGCAGTAGAAAAAGTGGCTAATCGAGTTCAGCTCGGTAACGGCAAGGAACTATCCGCAGCCCAATTGTGTGAGCGATTGGGTTTTAGTACTGATGCCCAGTGGACTCCTGTTGGAGATCTCTCGGGTGGCGAGCGACGCCGACTTCAGCTCACTCGCTTGCTTATGGATTCACCAAATGTTCTGCTCCTCGATGAGCCCACTAACGATTTCGATGTTGAAACCCTGACCGCGCTGGAAGATCTCTTGGATTCCTATGGCGGAACACTCCTGGTGATCTCGCACGATAGATATTTTCTCGAGCGCGTATGCGACAAATTCATTGGTTTATTGGGCGATCTCACGCATCGCGATTTGCCTGGTGGAATTGATCAATATCTTCAACTGCGCAGGAGCGATCTCGCCGCCAATTCCGCGAAATCAACCGCCAAATCCAGCACGAGTTCAATTGCGGATATTCGAACTCTCAAAAAAGAGATAGCAAAATATGAACGCCAGCTGGAGAAAGTAGATACTGAAATTAGTGCACTAAAGAAATTGCAAGACGAATCTGCCTTGGATTACGCAAAACTTGCGACCGTAATGCAAGACTTAGGATCTGCACAGAGTAAGAAAAATGAAATTGAAGAAGCATGGCTAATAGCCACAACAACTTTGGAGTCAATGAGTGAATAAGAAGCGAATGGCAGAGTATGAACTACTCGCCGCTCTCTCCGGGATCATGATCTCTCTGCAATCGCGGGCAAATGGAGAGTTGTCGCAGCGATTGGGCAATTCGGTGGAAGCCGCTCTGATTTCATTCTCATCGGGTCTACTTATTATTTCGATCATCGCTATTTTTCATAAAGGAATTCAAGCGGGCGCAAAACGCTTAATTACATCCGTGAAGAAGCGAGATTTTCCACGCTGGCGTTTATTTGCCGGGATGCTTGGTGGCTCATTCGTTGCTTTACAAACACATGTTGTTCCACTAATTGGTGTTGCACTTTATTCAGTCGCATCGATCGCTGGCCAGACCGCAATGTCTCTAGTGGTGGATCGAATTGGATTAACAGGTGGCGGTAAGAAATTTATTACTCCTCGTCGAGTTGCAGCAGCGACGATCACGGTCGCAGCAGTACTGGTCTCGGCGTGGGATCGGCTATCAGTTGCGCATTTCTCTATTTTGGCGGTCGCACTTTCAGGGCTCGCAGGAGCTTTCGTTGGAGTGCAGCGCGCCCTTAATGGCCAGATCAACGAGTATTCCCATCAAAGTTTTACCACCTCCTGGCTTAACTTCATTATGGGTTCGATATTTCTCACAATCTTTCTTACTCTCAATATTGTTGTTGGTAATCAACACTTCGTCGCATTACCTAATGGCCCATGGTGGATTTTCACCGGTGGTGTAATTGGCGTCATCTATATTGCTTTTTCGGCAACCATCGTGCAGCACCTGGGTGTCCTAACTTTTACGCTCTTTAGCACTGGTGGCACACTGATTGGCGCGCTACTCATCGATCTGATTTCACCCACGAAGGGCTCTGATGTTTCGTGGTATTTAGTCAGCGGAATTATCTTGACCTATGTGGGCGTACTCATCGGTGGTCAGTCTCGAATCTTTAAACACTAAGAGCTCTTGCCGACCAATCGCACTGCTTCTGCAACCTTCTTTACCACTTGCGCATCAAAGACGCTTGGCACAATAAAGTTAGCGTTGAGTTGATCATCTGAGACGCATGATGCAATCGCATCAGCGGCAGCCACCAACATTGCATCCGTAATTTTGGTGATTCGACCATCGAGTAGGCCGCGGAAAATTCCGGGGAATGCCAATACATTATTGATCTGATTGGGCTGATCGCTACGGCCAGTCGCCACAACAGCAGCGTACTTACGAGCGATAGTGGGATCGATCTCGGGATCAGGATTTGCGAGAGCAAAGACGATGGATCCGGGCGCCATTGCCGCTACATCAGATTCCTTCAATACATTCGGTGCGCTAACACCAATAAAGATATCGGCATCGACCATGGCTTCTGAGATAGAACCGGTAAATCCATGTGGGCTGCAATTATCAACAAACCAGGTGCGCATCTCTTCATCGCCATCATGATGTGAATTTACGAGTCCATCTTTGTCATATCCAATGATGTTGGTGGCGCCACTGGCAACAAGTAAACGCGCGATCGCGGTACCGGCAGCGCCAGCTCCACTCATCACGATCTTGACCTTTGAGAGATCTTTCTTTACAAACTTCAGCGCACTCTTGAGCGCAGCCAAGACCACAATCGCAGTTCCGTGTTGGTCATCATGGAAGACGGGAATATCTAAGAGATCACGGAGTCGACGCTCTACTTCAAAACACCGTGGCGCAGAAATATCTTCTAAGTTAATGCCACCATAGACAGGGGCGATGATTTGCACGGTACGAACGATCTCATCAACATCTTGGGTATCTAGGCAAACTGGCCAGGCATCGACATCAGCAAAGCGCTTGAATAACGCTGCTTTTCCTTCCATCACGGGAAGAGCTGCAGCAGGACCAATATTGCCGAGTCCCAGTACTGCAGAACCATCGGTTACAACTGCGACCGTGTTTCGCTTAATGGTGAGTCGACGCGCATCAGAAGGATCAAGTGCGATTGCTTGTGAAATGCGAGCCACGCCAGGGGTATATGCACGAGATAGATCATCACGAGTCTTTAGTGGGACTTTAGATTGAATCTCAATCTTTCCACCGAGGTGGAGGAGAAATGTGCGATCAGAAACTTTGCGAACTTTGAGATCTGGGTGTTGTGCAATCGCAGCGGTAATGGCTTCGGCATGTTCGGCATCGATCGCATCGCAGGTGACATCGATAACGACGTGATCAATGAAAGATTCAACAACATCCAACGCGGTTATGGATGCGCCAGCAGAAGTGATCGCTTGCGTTACTTCGGCGACGGGCTGTGCTGAAGGAGGGCCTTCAACACGGATTGTTATTCCATAGCCGGGGCTAGTTGATGCCATCTCTTACACAACGCCATAAAGACGGTCGCCAGCATCGCCAAGCCCGGGAACGATGTAACCCTTTTCATTGAGCTTCTCATCAAGGGCGCCAGTAACAATAGTGATCGGCAAATTCTTTCCTTCATATTCCTTCTGCAAGGTGGCGATACCTTCTGGTGAAGAGAGAATGGTGATTGCAGTGATATCTAGCGCACCGCGCTCCAATAAATAATCAATGGCGGCAATTAAAGTGCCACCTGTAGCAAGCATCGGATCCAAGATGTAGCACTGACGACCCGTGAGATCCTCGGGCAAACGATTGGCATAAGTAGATGCCTTTAAAGTCACTTCATCGCGGACCATGCCAAGGAATCCGACTTCAGCCGATGGAATTAGCCGCACCATTCCTTCCAGCATTCCGAGGCCGGCACGCAAAATAGGAACGACAACTGGTCGAGGTTTTGCAAGAACTGCGCCATGTGCGATAGCCACGGGAGTTTGAACGTCCTTGGCAACCGTATGCACATCGCGAGTTGCCTCATATGCAAGCAACATCACAATCTCCTCAGTTAACTGTCGAAATGTCGGCGAGGGAGTTTTTTCATCGCGCAAAACAGTCAATTTGTGGGTGATCAGCGGGTGGTCGGCTACATGAATTTTCACATCCCCAGAGTACCCACCGAAAGGTGGCTTGTCGCATGCCCGCTTTAGTGTCACTATGAACTCCGCAACATGCTTCTTTCGTTTTCCATTTGGGGAGGTGCAACATGGCAGCAGACCTAGGTCTTATTGCATGGCACGAAGATGGACGTTGGAATCTATCGCCCCTGACAGTTGTTGATGATCTTGGCTTAATTATGGATAGCCTCAAAGCTCAACGTACTAATGGCGGAGCACTTGCATTGGTTTCATATGATGAAGATTTTTTCATTATTGTTCGCGCACTTGGATCACATATGCAAATGATGATCAGCGATGTTACATACGCCCAAGATAGCGATCTTGCTGCAGAGCTCTTAGAGATTCTCGACCTTCCATTTCCAGAAGATGATGAAGAAGTACAACCTGGTGGCGATATTGGAATGTTAAGTGATCTAGGAATTAGTGCAATGGAGATCGAAGCGCTCTGCCATGATCTTGATCTCTTCCCTGATGAACAACTCGATGCCATCGCTTCTCGCTTAGGATTTGGCGAAGAGTTCCGCGAAATATTTGAGATGGATTAATGAGCCAAGATAAATACGAAAGTTGGATGCGAGCGGCACTTGATTGTGCACATGAAGCACTCGAATCAGATGATGTTCCAGTCGGAGCAATAGTTCTTGATGAAGCAGGAAATATTGTCGGCTCTGGTTTTAATCGCCGCGAAGCCGATCACGACCCCACTGCCCATGCAGAAATAGTTGCTATTCGCGAAGCAGCAGAAGTGACTGGATCATGGCGATTGGATGGACACACACTTGTTGTGACGCTAGAGCCCTGCGCGATGTGTGCGGGTGCGATCGCCCAATCGCGAATCAAGACCGTGGTCTTCGGTGCATGGGATGAGAAAGCTGGAGCGGTCGGATCAGTCTGGGATGTTCTCCGCGATCCCCGCGCACCCTTTCGGGTAGAGGTAATTAGTGGCGTGCGGGAAGAAGAGTGTGCCCAGCTATTAAACGAATTCTTTACTTCTCGTCGATAACAATTTCGTAAGAAGGATTCAAGATCGTGAGTGAACCTTCGTTCTCTCCCACCATTCCTTCAGCACAAAGCGTGGCGCCTACTTCAAGACCAGCAATCTCGCGCCGACCAATAAATTGAAGGGTGATTCCACCTGTGGAATCCCAGATTTCAACATCGACTGAAGGCGCACCACCGGAAGGTGCGGTGCGAATTGCCGTCACATTGCCGCGAACATGTGCGCGCTTGCGCCAGGTAGCAGCACCAATCGGAAGAATATTTTCTGCATAGTGGCTAATGGGACCAGCTTCGGTAATTGGTTCATCAGAAATTTTACGAGGTGCCGGTGGTGTTGGGGCTGGTGATTCAATATTTTCAACCGCAGCAGAGCGGGCATGTTTTGAATCTCCAGAAATAATCTTTTCAACATCGAAAGGAATAATTGTTGCTACTACTCGCTCTAGCTCTGAGATAGGTCGTGAGATTTGTTCCGCCGTTTGATCATGCAACAAGCGACCAAGAACTGCCGAATAAGAGCGACGTGGAAGTAGAAGCGTGAGTTCAACATCAGGAGATGTAGTTGCTCGGATCGCATAGTCCACGGCTGCAGCAGGAATTCGTCGATCAGGACAGTCAATTAACTCGAGTTGAACATCGGCAAGCGCTTTATTCTTTGCCCAATCTGCAGAGATAGATTCTGCGTGGACATCATCAATCACAAAGTGAACAGCGCGTAGGTGGCGTGGATTAAGAGAGCGTGCATAGCGCACTGCCCCAACGGTCGCAATATCAACATTGTCAACGAGGACCGAGACATCATGTCGAGCAATTGAAGTACGACGTGATTTTTCTTGAGTCACATTTAGTGCAGCTTGCTCAAGTCGGTATTGGCGATTGAGACGAAGTAGCGCAAATACTAGAACTGGCGTGATTGCAAGAATTACCCACGCACCTTCAGTAAATTTAACGACTGCGAAAATTACAATAATGATGGAAGAGACAACGCCAGAAATAGTGTTTACGGCCCAGCGTTTGCGCCAGCCCTTCTCTTTGTGGCGCTTGGCATGTTTAGCCATTCCAAAGCCCACCAAAGTGAAGCCAGTAAATACTCCTAGTGCGTAAAAAGCGACGAGTTTTTCAACTGATGCATGTGTAAAAAGCATCAATAACATGGCCGATCCAGCGAGCAAAATAATTCCGTTAGAAAATGCCAAGCGGTGGCCACGTTTTGTTAATTGGCGAGGCAAGAAGCCATCATTTGCAACGAAGTTAACTAAGTATGGGAATCCGCTATATGCAGTGTTTGCACCTGCAATAAGAATTAACATGGTCGATCCCTGCACAACATAGAAGAAGACTTGACCGAAAGCTCCTTCACCAAGTGTGGCATGGGCGATCTGGGAGATAACTGTCGGTGTTCCCTTGTCATATGGCATCGCATGAAGTGCGTAAGCAAAGTAGGAAACGCCAGCAACCAATGTTCCGAGAATTGCCGACATCACAACAAGTGTGCGACGAGCATTGTGACCTTCTGGTGAGCGGAAGAGCGAAACGCCATCAGAAATAGCTTCGAGTCCGGTAAGAGATGAACCACCATTGGCAAATGCACGAAGCAAAATAAATATTGCCGCAACAGTCAAGAGACCATGTGAGTGACCTAATTGCACGGCGCCATCACCAACTGAAACGTGGTGGAGCGTGCCAGCGATTGTGCGGTAGATGCCCATTCCGAATACTACGAGAAGGGAGAAGACGAAAAAATATGTCGGTAACGCAAATGCTGCGCCGGCTTCTTTTACGCCACGTAAGTTGCCGTAGGTAAGTAGAAGAATGACTGCGACTGTCATATGAATTTTCCATGGATGTAATCCAGTAAATGTGGAAACAATCGCATCAATGCCAGCGGAAGATTGAATTGCCACCGTCACGATGTAATCCAGCATCAAGGCGACAGCTGCAATTTGCGCTACTACGGGCCCGAAGTTATCCCTACTAACAACGTAGGCACCACCCGACTTTGTGTAAAGCATGACGACTTCGCGATAAGAGAAAGTAATAATGACAAGAACAATGAGAACGATCAGAGTCATCGGCAACAAAATGCTAAATGCTGCTAAACCAAATGCA
>CANFRP010000037.1 GCA_947449535.1 Actinomycetota bacterium
AAAATCTACCAATTACTATGTATGGCGACGGTCTACAAACCCGATCATTCTGCTTTGTAAGTGATCTTGTCGAAGGTCTCTTCAAACTCGCTTTTTCGAAGGATGGAATTCAAGGTCCGATAAATCTAGGGAACCCTAAAGAATTTACGATGTTACAACTCGCAGAATTGATTGTTGAACTCACTGGTTCTAAATCGAAAATCAGATTTGAGCAACTCCCGGATGATGATCCAAAGCAACGAAAGCCAGATATTTCAAAAGCTCAGGAAGAATTAAGTTGGAATCCTATTATTGAACTAAAAGAAGGCATTGAAGCATCAATCCCATACTTCAAAGCCGCACTGTTGAAATAGTATTAAAAATTGATTCAGCAGTTATCGGGGCGACTCGGAAACCAACTCTTCCAGTGGGCTTTTGCACATAAATTGGCAATTAATTATGGCTCGAAGGTGACTCTGTTTATGGATTCCTCCCATGCTAACGGCTTCAAAGGGGATGACCTCTATTCGCATCTGGAAGGATGTGGCCACATTGAAGTAGTCGTAAGAAAAGATTTAGCGGGCTTACTCATCAAGACTTTGGATAAAGCATCAACCCTAAACGCCCCCCTAATTTACAAACTTGAAGAGAAATTGAATCTGCTCCGTACTAGAGATAGCTACCTAATCCCAAAATTAGCTTTAGCCACACCAAGACTTGTTACTGGCTTTTTTATCAACTCTCGAAATGTTGAGGAAGTTGAGAATGCTATTTATCCCGAGCTACAGAAGATTTTGAGCCAAATAGAAAATGCAAAAAATCTGCCCGAAAAATTCCAGTACATTCATATTCGGCGAGGAGACTATGTCACCAATGATTTCGCGTATGGTTTGCTTGGGACAGACCACTACACACGGTTTATCAGTAAGGATCTTCCACTCATAGTAGGAACTGATGACGTCAGTTCGGCAGCATCTTTGATTGAAGATTTAAAGCCTGACTTAGTCTTTTCCTCTAAAAATTCAACGGCATGGCAAGCAATAAAAATGATGGCGATGGCGGATTCCCTAGTACTTGCTAATTCAACATTGAGTTGGTGGGGAGGATTTTTAGCTTCAAACAGAGGCAAGATTGTTTACTCACCAAGTCCATTTTATAAAGATGATTTCAAGAATGATGAACTACTTCAATATAAGAAATTTACAAAAGTGAATTCAGAATTTCTATAAAGAACGCTTGAATCTAGGACCAGCCCATGCGGAAAATGGCTTCTGGGTCACTTGGTTTCGTTTGATCCGAAGCATATTGAATGTACGCATTCTGGAAAGTGCCGTATAGAAGTCGTCAATACTAAGGAACTGTGGGTCATTTAGCCGCAAAATCGATTGGCAAAAAGATCGCCTAACCAGATAAAAATGAGCTCCGGGTTGGCAGTCATCGACCACAAACCCGCTAGGAGTGTCAAGAGACTGCTTAACTCTCAATCTTGATGAAAAATTCTTCGTAGTTAGGCCGGGAATCTGACTCGACTTACCCAATAAGTTAAATATCAGGCCTTCGGTATTCGCAATCGAAATCTTTATTTTGGTGTCAACGCCAGGCTTAAGAAAGCCAAGCTGAACCATGTCCCATTTAAGTATCGTCAATTTTTCGATGTGATTAGATAGTTCATGGAGACTCGTTATGTGAAAATCATCCTCAGCGATAACCGCGAAATCTGCATCTGATTCCAAGAAGGTACGCAGTGCTTTCAAATGGGATAGCCAAGCTGCATGTACTCCAGAGGAAACAAAATCATGTTCGGGTAAGTCACGAGCATTTATTGCATCAACTCGGTTAGTGATAAATAAAGAATTCGCTGTTTCTTGCAGGACAGACTCCCATCGATCTGTATCCCTATCAAGATTAATTACATACAACGGTATAGGAGTATTCACTTCCAAAGTCTATCTCTGCACCAAAGGCGCTAACGCTTTACGAAGGACGTATAGGACTTCCTCAAGGTCAGGCCTCTTCTTCAAAATCGGCTGATTTGCGATTCTGTTCCAAAGCTGTGGTTTATCAGCAACTTCTCCCACTCGCTTCGTAAAGTCATCAAGGTTTCGGTAATTTACCAAGTTGATCATTGCGTCCTGGTTTAGGTAACCAGCAGGGTCAGAACCCCAATAGAGAGGGATAGCCCCAGTAGCCCAAGCTTCAGGCGCTTTTTCAGTCACATAGCCAGGGAATAAATCATTCTCAAAAGCGAAGACAAATTTATAATTCTGCGCAGTTTCGAATTTTGCGAGTGCAGCCTTTTTGCCCGCGTTTCTTGCAATTCCTCCATAGATATCAACTCGACCGATTGCCGAAAGAGCGGCGATAGCTTGCATTCGAAATGGGTAGGCCTTTCCGATAAATGCAACACAGAATTTCTTTCGAGATTTGTAATCAACAGCTCGCGTTTTTAGCATTTCGTCAACCGTAATTGGTCGCCCGAGGTACGGAGACACTGTCGACCGAATCAAATCTGAGCTCGTTATCCACCAAAGTGGGAGATATGCGTTCTTTCCCCCGTAGCTATTCAAATCAAAGGAGAGGTAACAATCCCAATCGCCATAAGGGGGTCGCTCGTTTTCACCTGTGAAAAAAATGGAGTACTTAGCTCTCCCTGAAGGCTGTTGATTTGGGGAATACTTGCTCTTTGAGAAATCTATTCCATTTTTTGTATGAGATGCAAGAAAGCGATATGAACGAGCTCGAAAACTAGGCAACATGTTCCTACCGTAAACCGATTCAATTTGGATGTCTGCATATTTATCTTGATCATCAATGATGACCACTTCACGATTTAATGCCAAGGAAAGTAAATCTGCAAATACTTTTTCACCATCTGAAACCTCATTGGGCCAATGTCCGAAACGTAAAGTCACAGCGCGATTCATAAAGCCTCAAGTGCGAGCAGCCGCTCGTGAAGTTTCAACATAATTTGCACATCATTTCTTGAAGATAGCGACCCAGATTTTACTCGGAAATGAAAATTTGAAAGCAATTCATCATCAGATGTCTCATCTAAATGTTGAGGAGATTCTAAAATCAAACTTTTTAGGCCTTGAAACTCAATTCCTAATCTTCTTGCAAGCGCTCCCATGGCTACATCTTCGATGTAACCTGCCGAGAAATACCAACGCTTGTTAAGCATCTTGATAGCTACATCTCTGGATAAAATCCGATTATTGCCTGCCGCAAAGGTCGCACCTTTATAAGGAATCACTCCCCCGTAGAGAGAATTTAACGGGAGTGATTGAATGAGCGATTGAAGTTTGGTGAAGTTTATATAAGAATTATTAGTTGTCATAAATAGGAAATTTGCATCTGTGCGGTACACAAAGTATTCCAATATGGCAAGATCTTTCCACCGCAAAAATTGATAAAGATCTTTACAATTTACTTCCACACTCAGGTGTTCAGTTTTCAATTGTGTAGAGATCTTGGTGGAAGGTATATGGTTTAAAAATAGCAAACCAACCAACAAATCAAACCAACGCAAAGGGGCAGCTACCCAGCGATTTTTCCATCGAATTCTTTCATGAGTCGAATCCCAAGAGTTCCAGAATTTAGAAAGCTTGAGGCCATGGAAGTGGGCTAGTTCAAACCCAAGAGGTAATTCTGACTCAAGCCACGTGACTGCCGAACCATCTCGAAAAATACCAAGCCAAGGCTCTTTTAGAGAATGTGAAACAGAAATAAATACGCTTTGTTTTGTCATTTATGGATTAATCCCATTTAACACTTATCCGATTGCCAAATTCAGAGAAATCCAAGCTTAGGTCTCGATTTGAACCTACACATGGTTCATCCAATTGATTTCTGGTTGTTGCTCTGGGGCGTAAGTGCTTACTTCGATCCTTCCGATGCAGAGTTAATTCAATAATCCTAGGAAATTCAAAATCTCCATACGTCCAAATACCACAGCAATTATTGGGATGAAGGTGAACAACATCAAACTCTTTAAGTATTTTGTCAAAGAATGGGCGATATATTTGGTCGAAAGCCCATTTGTTTTTCAACGCCTCTAGGAAGTGAAGTTCAATAACAACAATTCGAAATCTTCTCAATAATTGCGTAGAGGAAGCCATAACCGTTAGAAATTCTGCACCCTCGATATCCATTTGAAGCATCAGATCTTTTCGAGACTTGCTCTTTTCCTCAACCCAATGTGAGAGTGAAATGTACCTCTCCCCGTCAGTAGCAGGTCCAACCCAAGCTTCTGTGAAGTCCTGAAATGCGGTCAAATCAGACGGTTTTTCCTCAACCGAATCACAGATAAAGGATTTAATCTGCCAACGTTGTGCAATTTCACTTTCGAAATTAGAAAGCTTGTTACTGCCAGGTGAAAAACATTCTGAAATTTCAGTTACATCATCTGGAATTAGATAACCGCCATCTCCTGCACCACCAACACGAACTAATTTATGTCCATTGTCTTGAGGGCGAATACTCGCGAGAAGGTTTAAAACCTCGACTTTAGGAGTCAAACCAGTTGTGGTTGTGTTGCGCGAAAGGTTGATACCAAATTCTTCAAGCCGCCTAATAATAATTTTCTGTAATGATCTTTTCACATCCACAAAGAGATTATAGGTACGAAGCAATCAGTTCCTTCCAAAATGGCCACCATAAAGCCGGAATTTGGGCAGGATCAAAGCCCAAATCCGAATCGTTTTTTGTGATCAAAAGCAATTGTTGGGCGTCCCAAGCCGTGACCTCGACAAACGGCAATTGAAGTTCTTTGATCCCCTCACTCCAAGCATCGTGGAGAATCAATGGGATCCCTCCTCGGTAAAGAGTTTCCCAATGCCGATGTGTGTCAACCCCGTTACCCCGAATCGCCGCGACATAGCGATTTTCCTTAGCAAGTCTTGCATATTCAGCTGGCTCTAAGCGATTTTGAATTAGATTAATTCCCTCAACAGGATTAATGAAATTCTTTTTGACTTCATCCCTTACCGGGTGCGTCAATCCAAAGGGACCAATAAGAATTTTATTCTGCCTTCGAGACCAATCTCCTCCCGGAGTTAAATTTCTAGGGTTTCCATTTACCCCCCAGCGTAAATTTTCGATTCCGATAGGCAAGGTGGTTACTAAGGGATCATTTGAAATAAAAGAATTTTGCAAAAACAATTGTTTGACAGTTTTGGGTATATTTGTTGGCAGCTCCTTGAATTCGTAGTCGCTGTTTCCGCAGAGAATTACTTGCGCTGAAATATTGGAGTGAAACTCATCAAAGAAACCTTGAAGCCTGTCACTCGGGCAAAATATGACATTTGCTGCGCGGATGGCCTCTAAACCTGGCTGCTTCCCTCGAAACTTAGGAGGGTACATACTCACGTCTGACATGTCAGAAAATAAATCACTCGACAAATAAGGTGAACTATTTCTTCTCCACCGAATAACCCGCTTAGTGTACGTGTGCAAAACTTTAATTCGAGTTGGTCTTTGCTCTACCCACATCTCCGACATAAATATTATTCCGCCATGTTCTTAGTTAGGTTTAACGATTTTTCTTAAGTTGAAATATGCTCGATAAACAGGAATCTTGATCAGCATTGCAAGTCGCTTTGAATATGAAACAGCTCTGAAGTTCAGATTATGTTGCTTATATGCAATTCTTGTAATGATTAGCTTCTTTTCAAGACCCACTACGAAATTTGCGTGAAAAATATACGGAGGGAAAGGTTGTAGACCAGGGAATTGATCGCGCTTTGAGAATAAACTCAATAAATTGCCAACAGGATAAGTAGTCTGCGGGAGTAATTGAATTTGGACAGGGAATCTCTCTCTTCTATAAAGCTCAGTGATAACGTCGTCGTCACCACTTCGGGGATTTGTTTCAAGCATACGAGCATGCAGATCGGAGGCATCATTAATGAATGTATCAAAATAATTACCCATCCTAAATGCTACAAAACCCATACAGAGTTGAGGTTGTCCGGGAACCCACGAGAAGTGCTGAATCATCACTTGCGTTTCAGTTGAGTTTTGAAATGCAGTTATCAAATCAGGCAGAACCGGACGTAACCAGAAGACATCTATGTCGTTGTAAATCAAGAATTGACAGTCGCTGACTCCAGAGACTCGTCTAAATAACGCCCACTTCAACTGCACAAGCGTGAAAAAAACATCTTTCTCAAAACTTTCATAGCTTCCGTTACCAATCGGAATTCCCAGTTCAGTAGCTTCCGAACTCAAATCAATGAAGGAGATTCGTTCATCCCTAGGAAGATTTCTACGATCCTGCTCGCGCACTGTCCCAATAAAGATTGGCGAATCAGAGTTTTGGAGTATCGAATTAATAGCAAGTACCGGCAAGTCCTGAATTTGATTGATTACAAGGAGGACAACAGCACACTTAGAATCAAAGTTAGAATCCGCCACCGCGACATTCTGTCACAAGTGACTGGAATTTCTTCATATTCTACGAAGGAATTGGCACCACAAGATTACTCAACCGTTAGAATTATCCATGTGAATCACGGGGCAACAACAAGGTTAGCCTCGATAATTTGTCCCGTTTTTAACATGGCAGGAAGACTGCATCTTCTTGAAAAGTGGATTAATGAAGTATCGCTAAATCCTCAGATTGAGGCCATAGTTATAAATGATAATTCAGACGATGCGACAAGTGACGAACTAAAGAGGATTTGCCAACGATTAGAAAATATAAAGCTTATCGAGGGGAACTTTGGAAATCCGGGAAGCGCAAGAAATGCTGGGCTAGACATTTGTCAAGGTAAGTGGGTCATTTTTTGGGATTGCGATGACGAGCCGAATGTTCAGGGGTCCATAGATTTAGTAGAGTCAAACGAAAAAACAAGTTCAGATATTTGCTTTGGGGCATATAAAGTATTCAATGAAAACACTGGATTGGTATCTAATTCACCTGCATGGTTTTCTGACAGAGAAAGTAATTTAAATGTTGTGGCGCAAAACCCAGGTATCTGGAGAACCATTTTTGCTAAAGAATTAATTGAAGAAATCAGATTCGAACCCTTGAAGATGGCCGAGGATCAGATTTTCATTAGCAAGGCGCTACTTAGCGCGAGAGAAATAGCTTTTTCCGATACTCAGATCTATACTTACTTTACTGGTTCACTTAATCACTTAACCAAGAACCACTCAGCCTTGCAGGACTTGTTTCCGGCCTTCAAGAGAACTATGGAAATACTGAAAGCTAGTAGTCCCGAGTTGAGTCCCTTAATTAGCTTGATGGCAGCAAAACAATTCATTTCCGGCATCAAGTATGGAAATCTAAAGACCCGATATGGACTGTTGCAGACTTTTTTCACATCAAGATTATTCATGACACCAAGGTTCTTGAATGCAATGAGAATTGCAATTCTAAATCCAATGCGAGGTAATTAGCGTGCAAAAAAGACCCTTAATAGTCTTTCTAACTGGTGGTCTAGGAAATCAACTTTTCCAAATGGCTAATGCTCTGACATTGGGTTCAGATCGCGAAATACAAATAGAGTGGAAACTAGGTAGACCTCGTTGTAATGACGAAGGCTTACCCGACCTAATGAGTTTTCAACTTCCCAGCAGGGTTCAATTGATTCCTAATTCTCAGTACTCTAGATTTGTATCTAAGACAACTGGTTACATATTGCGGTCTGGTTTTGCACCGAAAAGATGGGAAGGATTGCCTGCAATAAGAAAAGCCACAGTGCTACTAGGTAATTTGGTCTTGTCAATCCATTTCAAGAGATTAATAGAAATAGTACGTAGCGAAGAAATTGGGTATTCACCAATTGTCTCTAACTCGGCCACCTCTTTTATAGTAGGTTATTTCCAAACATATAGATTTACCGAAAACATCGATACATATGAAGAGTTAAAACTCATCTCGTTAGTAGACAAAAATCCACAAATCGAAAAATTCTGGAAACTTGCAAAAGACGAGGAACCGATAGTTGTCCACTTTAGATTCGGTGACTACAAATTTGAAGACTCTTTTGGAATACCGAATGCGGAATATTACAAAGAAGCATTAAGTCAGATAACCTCCCAGTACCCAGATTCGAAAATTTGGGTGTTCTCTGATGAAGAAAAGGAAACTCAGAAAGTTTTCCCAGTTGAGTTTATAGAAAAAGCGAGATGGTTCACGGATTCACATTTGTCATCTGCTGAAACCCTAGAAATAATGCGTTTAGGAAAAGCATATGTAATTGCCAATTCAACTTTTAGCTGGTGGGGAGCGATTCTTAGCAAAGCAGAGAATCCGATGGTTATTTGCCCCGATCGTTGGTTTAGATATGCGGATGAACCAGTAGATTTGATACCTCAAAAGTGGAAGCGAGTGGCAGCGTGGTCGTAGATAAAATTCACCTTGTCCAAACACAAAGAGGTCAGGCATGTTGACTCCAATACGTAAAAAATGGCGGCAGACGACGATTGGTCGATCTTCCCGCGTTCTATCCCGAGCTGACCAAAAAAAGATTTCAGTCGTTGTCGTATTTCAAATATTTTTAGGGCTACTGGATTTAGCCGGAGTTGCTGCAATCGGAATGTTGGGCTCGTTGGCGGTCAGGGGAGTTTCTTCACAAGGCGCAGGAGATCGTGTTGGGGTAGTCCTTGGATACTTGCACTTGTCTCATCAAAGTTTTCAAACTCAAGCGGCAGTACTTGGCTGTCTTGCCGCAGGTCTACTCATTAGCCGCACAATTCTTTCCGTGATTTTTGCGCGTCGAACGCTTTACTTTTTAAGTCGTCGCGGCGCTCGCATCTCTTCATCGCTCATTTCAAAGCTTCTTTCTCAAGATTTGCTTACGATTCAAAGAAGAACGACACAAGAAACTCTTTACGCTGTGACGCGCGGAGTAGACAGTATAACTTTAGGGGTCATTGGCATAACAGTGACCCTGATTTCAGATTTCTCCCTGTTGGCAGTGATGACAATCGGTTTGCTTATTGTTGACCCGACCATTGCAATCAGCACGGTGGCGATTTTTGGGTTTGTCGGCTGGCTTCTCTATCGTTTACTTAATAAGAGTGCGAGAAGATTAGGGCTTGCAGAGTCTAATTTAACAATTGCAAATAATGAGAAAATTGTTGAGGTCCTGAATTCTTACCGTGAATCGGTGGTCCGCAACCGTCGATATTTTTATGCGAAAGAAATTGAGAAGACGAAATTCAAATTAGCCGACACTTTGGCTGACATTGCATTTCTACCGAGCATCAGTAAGTACGTCATTGAATCCACGGTTGTATTGGGCACACTTATTATCAGTGCAAGTCAATTTCTTTTACAAGATGCAAGCCACGCGGTCGCAACCCTTTCGGTCTTTATGGCTGCATCGACTCGAATCGCTCCGGCAGTGATGCGAATTCAACAAGGCACGATTGGAATCCGCCAGAGCTTGGGTTCGGCTGGCCCCACATTAACTTTAATTGAATCCCTTGAAGGTGTGGACGAAAATCCTGTGGCAAGTAACGCATTAGAAACTGAGCATGCAGGTTTTACTCCAACTATCGAAATCTACAATCTTTCATTAACGTACCCACAAAAAGAAATACCAGCCCTAAATCAAATTTCTCTAGATATCAAAAGCGGAGCGTTCGTTGCAATTGTTGGACCATCTGGTGCGGGGAAAACCTCGCTTGTGGATGTTTTACTTGGTGTCTTGACTCAAAGCTCGGGAACAGTCCTAATTTCAGGTAAACCACCCCTAGAAACAATTGCAATATGGCCAGGTGCAATTGCATACGTCCCCCAGGATGTCGCAATGTCATCTGGAACAATTAAAGAGAATATAACTTTAGGATTTCCGGATAATTCAGATGATGATTTGTTGATAAATGATGCCCTAAAACTCGCTCAACTTTCAGATTTTGTTGCATCTTTACCTGAAGGGTTGGACACGCAAGTTGGAGAGCGAGGAACAAAACTTAGCGGTGGTCAGCGCCAGCGTTTAGGAATCGCTCGTGCGATGTTCACAAAACCAAAACTTCTGGTACTAGATGAAGCTACAAGTGCGCTGGATGGGCAAACTGAATCCGATATTTCAAGCTCAATATTAGAACTTAAAGGTAATACAACTGTCGTAATGATCGCTCACAGACTCTCAACTGTCCGTTTTGCTGACCTAGTTATTTACATTGATGGTGGAAAGATTGTTTCTCAAGGAACCTTTGAGGATGTCCGCACCCAAGTTCCAAATTTCGAGAAACAAGCTCAATTGATGGGCCTTTGATTAAAATGTCCGTTTTGTCCCCTTCCCGCTACAAACTAGACTTGGATTCGTAGTAGGGGATAGAGGCAGCGACGGTTGCTTCTGCATAACAAAACCGGTTAATGAAGGATCAATAAAGTGGCACTTAGCGTATGGACAGTTGCTGAACTGGCGGCTTTTTACACTGAGCACCGTTCTGAGCTACTCGCGCATGCCAATCGCGTCCTAAAAGATTCAGCTAAGGCCG
>CANFRP010000038.1 GCA_947449535.1 Actinomycetota bacterium
AATGGTGAGCTCATTGATTTTGGCAAAGTTAAAGTGCCAACAATCAAGCCACAATCTGCAGCTTCGGTATTGATTTCATCCAAGCACCTTCGTAAAGCAACCTCACAAGGCGAACGCTTCATTACCTTTAGCATCGTCCGCAAATCACCAATGCCATGGGCTTCTGCAAATACCGAAGTGGGTTGGGCTCAATTCCCGTTGATTTCCACCGCACTCTCAAAGCCACGCACTGTTAATGCCGCAAATCTTGCTGCAGTGATCGATGAGAAGGGTTCGATACTTCTTCCTTATGCGCAAGTTGCACCGCGACTAACTCTCTTCCGCGCACCTACAGATAATGATCGCATTGGACATATGGCCACCAAGTGGGCCCATTGGGGACTTGCCGATCTCACTCGCGGAAAAGCCAGAATCACTCGCACCGCAAGAAATACCACCATTAACTCGGAGTGGAAGAGTTCTGCTGGAATTTCGATTAAGCATAAGCAAGTCATCGAACAAGTTGTTGGTGGAATCAAAGTCACCGAGACTGTGACACTGCCACCTGTTCTCGATGATGTTGCACGCGTGGGTACCTCATTCGAGCTCAGCAAAGATCTCGCGCACTATGAATATTTCGGCGTTGGACCACATGAGAACTATCCGGATCGTCGAATTGGACAAGTTGGTCGTTATGAAAGTTCGGTCGATCAACAATATATTCCTTATGTGCGCCCACAAGAAAATGGCGGCCACACCGGAGTCCGTTGGTTTACGCTCTCAAATGCCACTGGTCAACGTATCCGTGTAATTTTGGATAAGCCGCGAATGGTGACTGTTGTTCCGCATCGTGCTGCAGATATTGCTGCCGCAACACACGATGTAGACCTCAAGCCATCAGGCACCACCGTGATCACCATCGATGCCGCTCATCGCGGAGTCGGAACTGCATCATGTGGCCCAGATACATTAGATAAATACATCGTCAAACCAGGTACTTACACATATAGCTGGACGATTGTTAACGAATAAGTTCACGATCTAGCGAAATCTTTCGATAGGGTTGGGGAGTGACTTCGACTCCCCTCTCTAGCGGAATAATCCGTTCAGACCGCCAGATGTCTGATGGACGAGGAATTCGTTATTACGACAGCGCAGAAGTTATCCGAAGCGCAATCGATCAACGCCCTGATGAAGGTCAACCAGGAATAGGCGAACTGCGGCTAGATCTTCTTACTGGTGATTGGGTTGCTATGGCAGCGCATCGACAAACTCGGGTCTTCTTGCCTCCCAAAGAATTATGTCCCCTCTGCCCCACAAAGCCAGGACTACTCTCTGAAATTGCAGATACCTCATATCAAGTAGTTGTCTTCGACAATAAATCCCCTTCACTTACCGCTCCCTCCACTAGCTGGGCGCTACCCCTCAACGATGGAATCGATACGCCACTAACTCAGGCCGCTGGTAAATGTGAAGTGATCTGCTTTACCGATGATCACGAGACATCTTTTAGAGCGCTCTCACTCGATCAGATCCGAATTGTTATGGAGGCGTGGCGGGATCGCACCCGCGCGCTCTCTGCTGTTGATTACATCGCGCAGATTTTCCCTTTCGAAAACCGCGGTGAAGAGGTTGGCGTCACGCTCAATCATCCGCATGGCCAGATCTATGCATATTCATATATCACTCCTCGTACCTTGAAGATGCTGGAGAGCGCCACGCTCCATAAAGCCAAGCACAATCGCATCTTGCTCGATGACATCATCGCTCGTGAAGTGAAAGATGAAGTTCGCATCATTGCAAAGAATGAGCATTGGATCGCCTACGTTCCATTTGCTGCGCGCTACCCCTTTGAGATTCATGTCGCTCCTTTATCTGGCGTTGCCGATCTAGCCGAACTCTCCGATGCGCAAGCCGATGCTTTCCCATCGATTGCAAAAGAAGTGTTAACTCGTCTCGATGGTGTCTTTGGAATTGATATGGCATACATCGCAGCTTGGCACCAAGCCCCAGTACGAGAAGGTCGCGATGTTTTGCGGCTGCATTGGCAGATCTGTTCTATTCGCCGAGCACCAGGCAAGCTGAAGTATTTGGCGGGATCTGAATCCGCAATGGGCGCCTTTATTATGGATATGAAGCCAGAACAATCTGCGGCACAGCTACGTGAGGTAAAGATTTAATGAAAGTTCTTGTTACTGGCGGGGCCGGATATATCGGAAGCACTGCAACTTCAATCCTTCTTGATCGAGGCTATGGCGTAACCGTGCTCGATGATTGCTCGACTGGTCACGCCGAATCAGTGGATGCTCGCGCCACATTTATCAATGGATCAATTCTTGATGCGGCTACGGTCCGCAAGGCCCTTGCGGGAGTAGAAGCAGTACTTCATTTCACTGCGAAATCATTAGTAGGCGAATCGGTCACCAAGCCTGAGATTTACTGGAATACCAATGTCAATGGATCCCGTATTTTGCTGGAAGAGATGCGCACCCTTGGCGTAAAGCGCTTGGTCTTCTCTTCTACTGCTGCTACATATGGCGAGCCAAAAGAAATACCGATTACCGAAAACTCGCAAACCAAACCCACCAACCCATATGGCGCTTCGAAATTAGCTGTTGATTACATGATCACATCCGAGGCAGTTGCACATGGCCTTGCCGCAATCAGCCTTCGATATTTCAATGTCGCAGGCGCTCATAAGAGTGCGCGCGGGTGGCTGACCGAGAAGCACGATCCAGAGACCCACCTGATTCCTAATATTTTGCGAGCCAGCGCCGAAAAGCCACTTAAGATTTTTGGAACCGATTGGCCTACGGCTGATGGCACATGTATTCGTGATTACATCCACGTCGTTGATTTGATTGACGCTCATATTGCAGCACTGGATGCAGCCCAGCCCGGTACGCACGAGATCATCAACTTGGGTAGCGGTGGTGGATATTCAGTAAAGGAAGTTATCGCTGCAGCGCAAAGCTCTGTGGGTCATGCGATTCCTGCTGATATTGCGCCCCGTCGCGCGGGTGATCCGGCTGTCTTGATCGCCGATATCTCGAAAGCGAAATCGATATTGAAGTGGGAGCCCACTCGCGATATTCAAGCCATGGTCAGCGATACTTGGGAGTCATTCCACTAATGGCGACAGTTCGGGCGCAAGCACCTGGTCGCGTCAATTTGATCGGCGAGCATATCGATTACAGTGATGGCTTCGTTCTCCCCTTTGCTATCTCTAGCGTCACTACTGCAACTATTAGCACTCGAGAAGATCTTGTTATTACTGTGGCATCGGCGCAACGTCCCAAGAGCGTATATCGCACCACACTCGATGATCTAGCCCCGCTCACTGGTGAGGAATGGGCGCGCTATCCACTTGGTGTTGTCTGGGCTATGAAAGAACTTGGCATTGAGCAAGGCATGGATATTGTGATTGATGGAAAAGTTCCACTTGGCGCAGGTCTTTCATCATCTGCCGCGCTGGAATGTTCGGTCGCTACCGCACTCAACTCCCTATTTCATTTAAAGCAATCCTTAGAAGAATTGGCTCGCATTACCCAACGGGCAGAGAATCAATATGTCGGCGTTCCCTGCGGAATCATGGATCAATCAGTATCACTCATGGCCCATGAAGGATCCGCGCTCTTGCTTGATTGTCGCGATCTCTCCACCCGCAATATCCCATTTGAAATCGCATCTCATGGCCTTGAGCTTCTCATTATTGATACCCAAGCCCATCACGCTCTGGTCGATGGTGGTTACGCCGAGCGGCGTGCCTCCTGCGAAAAAGCGGTTGCAGAGCTTGGCATTACCTCATTACGTGATATCTCAGTTGCTGATTACATTGCTGCGGGTACCCGACTAGATGATCTTACTTATATTCGTGGTTTTCACGCAGTCACTGAAATGAAGCGCGTACTAGATACTGTCCAAGCACTGGAGGCGGAAGATTTCACCAAGGTGGGGCAATTACTCAACGAGTCCCATCGTTCGCTTCGCGATGATTACACCGTCTCATGTCCTGAGCTCAATGTTGCTGTCGATGCGGCGATTGAATTCGGCGCCCTTGGTGCTCGGATGGTGGGTGGCGGATTTGGTGGAAGTGCGATTGCCCTCACTCGTCAAAGCAATATCGAAGAGATGAAGCGAGCAATCTCTGCTGCATTTTCTGCTAATAGATTTAAATCGCCACGTTTCTTCACCTCGTTACCAAGCGAAGGTGCGCACGTTATTTAACTGAGTACTTGGAATTAGCCAGCTGGAACAATTGAGACAACTTCTACACCACCAATAGCAGTCAGCACATCGGTGAGATCAGTTGGATCGTTGCCAGGAATGGCCACTGTTAGGTCATCTACGCCACGACCATTTTCTGAGCGAAGCACTACGAATGAACGAATATCTCCCCCAGCAAAACCAATAGCCGAGGCAACCGCACCTAATGAGCCGGGACGGTCAGGGACTGAGATCTGTAATTTAAATAGCGCCATGGCAATACCCTAGTGGTTCTTAGATCTGCACAATGTTGTTGCCCTTTACGGCAACGTTAATTTTAGGTAACGCGACTTGAGTAGGACCTGCGACAGCTTTACCGGCGGCAGTTGGATCAAATTGTGCTCCGTGGCATGGGCAAGCCAGAAGGTGTGATGCGGCGTCATAATCCACGATGCATCCTTGGTGTGTGCAGACTCGGGAATAGGCAAATACTCCGGCTTTGGTGCGGAATAGAACTGCGGGAGTTCCATCTGCAGCTTTGAATTTTAAGGTTTGGCCAATTGCGAGCGCATCGAGTGTGGTGATGGCACTTCCCATTTCTGGGGTGGGCGATGCATTAACAAATGCTTTTCCAAGAAATCCACCCGCAATTGCGAGCGCGCCGACAGCTCCCATACGAAGGGTTTCGCGACGATCCCGGAAATTTGGGATGAGCGCATTGCGACGAAGACCTCGTGCGCTGGTGCGAAGTGCGAAGAAGAGTGCGATCCACATAATTAGGTAAGCAGTATCTGATCCGAGGAAGTAAGGCTTAACGCTCCAGGTTGCAGATAACCACAAGACCAGAGTCATTCCAGCACCCGCGATAGATGCAAGCTGCATGGCAACACCAGCAAGAATTGCGATACCGATGGCGAATTCGCCAATCATTACTGACCAACCGATTAACGTTGCATGTTCGACCATATGCTTCAAAATGAAGCCGATCGGAGATGATGCGACATATCCTGTGAGTTGAGCGCCGATGTAATGCGCCGAAGCGGGATCTAGGAAGCCGGCATCAGTGGCTTTGTTCCATCCAGCAAAGATCCACGTAACGCCAAGCCAGACCCGCAAGATATTTACTGAAGAGCTGTTTTCTTTCCACGAACGGATCATTGTGGGAGCCTATCTAGAGTGATTGGTAAATGTCCTTCGAAACCTGGCTCCCTCACTTGGACTCGAACCAAGAACCTGCCGATTAACAGTCGGCTGCTCTGCCAATTGAGCTATGAGGGAAAACAGTGACCATGGTTACCGAGAGGTGACCACAATCGATGGCATTTCTTTCTTTGCTTGCGGAATTCTAATGGACGGAGCGATATTGGCCAAAACCATCAAAAAGTAAGGGAATCCCCGATGCCTGCCTCTTTTTGAACACGACGTTCGGCCTCCATCGCCACAAGGGCAGCAAAGGTCTCTTGGTACTGGGCTTCATTCTCAACTGGGTTGAGGCGTTGAAGTGTCGACTTCACTTCAGCAATCGCACGCGAAAGTGCGACTTCGCGAAGGCGAGCAAAGACTGAGGTGATGTAGGACTCAGAGATTTCGCGATCAGTGCGAATTGGCTCGACAGTTAATTCTGTGATGAGAGAGCGAACATCTTCCGATTCAGTGCGCTCAAGCAATGTAGCAATATCCAACTCCGGCAGTGCATCGATTTGGGTGCGAAGCTGATGGTATGCCCAGTAGGTAAATGAGTTCTTTTCAAGATCGCTCCACGCAGTTGCGAGTTCTGGGACCTGCAACTTTATCTTTAAGACTTCGCGCTCAAGCATCAACATCGGATCTCGCAGATTTACTTCACTTTGCTGGTGAGCAGGTGCCATATCTTGCGGAACGCTGCGAGAAGCGGTGCGCTTTATCGCTGAGGTCACAAGATCAACCTCCATGCCGAGCCAACCGGCAACAAGGCGGGCATATTCAGGGCGAAGTGAGGCATCGCGAATCTTAGAAATTAACGGTGCGACTTCATTGAGGGCCGAGACGCGACCTTCTGCCGAATTAATATCGTATTTTGCAATCTCACTCTTTATCGCAAATTCAAAGAGTGGGACGCGACGAGCGATCAAGTCGCGAACGGCGGCATCGCCAGATGCCTGGCGAAGCTCGCAAGGATCCTTGCCCGATGGCTCTACTGCAACAAATGTCTGGGCAACAAATTTCTGATCATCACTAAATGCTCGAAGCGCCGCTTTCTGGCCGGCCGCATCGCCATCGAAGGTAAAGATCACTTCACCTCTAAAAGCATCATCATCCATAAGTAATCGACGAATAATGCGAATGTGATCATCTCCGAATGCAGTACCGCAGGTAGCAACGGCTGTGGTAATTCCCGCTAAGTGCGCAGCCATGACATCGGTGTATCCCTCAACGATGACGACTTGACGTTTTTTGGCGATCTCTTTCTTGGACATATCAAGGCCATACAAAATCTGGGATTTCTTATAAATTGGCGTCTCAGATGTGTTGAGATATTTAGGTCCTTGATCCACTTCATCAGAGGCCATCTTTCGAGCGCCAAAGCCCACTACATCACCGGAGATATCTCGAATCGGCCAGATTAATCTATTGCGAAAGCGGTCGATCGGGCCGCGAGTTCCTTCTTTAGACAAGCCAGCGAGTGAAATCTCTTGATCGGTAAATGATTTAGTTTTGAGATGTTTGTAGAGCGCATCCCATTCGTCCGGGGCATATCCCACACCAAATAATTCAGCAGATGCTTTATCAAATCCGCGCTGGGTGAGGAAGTCACGGCCAAGCTGTGCGAGCGGTAAGCCGAGCTGGAATTTATAGAATGCTTGTGCTTCAGTATTGGCTGCAACTAAACGCGAGCGATTGATTCCGGTCGATGGTGCGCCACTTCCGTCGTAACGCAACTGGTAACCGATGCGATCAGCTAATCGTTCAACAGTCTCCATGAAAGTCAGGTGCTCAAGTTTCATTAAAAAGGCAATAACATCGCCGCCCACTTGGCATCCAAAGCAATGAAAATATCCCTTAGATGGAGTTACATGGAAAGAGGGGCTCTTCTCATCATGGAAAGGACAGAGGCCCTTCTTCTGTCCTCCGCCCGCGCCCTTAAGCTGGACGTAATCTCCCACCACATCATCAATCGGTGAATGATCGCGGACATAGGCAACATCCTCATCGCGAATGCGACCAGATTTTTCGTTTGGAAGTGCCACGGGGATATCTTAGTTACGACTAGCGACAGAGCTTGCTATGCAGGGCGATGGCACCTGGATCGGTCAGAGAAGCGACTTGATCGACCACTACCCGCAGGCGTTGGGCATCGGTCGTAGCTAAAGACCAGTCCTGCAGGAAGAAGGATTCCAGGGCAGATGGCGCATCTTTCAGGAGAGCTGCAGAGAGTTCGCGAATCAAGATTTGCTCATCGTCATATCTCTTCTGAGATGTGGCGGCATTGAGAACATAGAAGGTAGCGATTGCTTTTAATAGTCCCACCTCAACTCGCTGTGCTCGTGGCACAACCAGGTTTGCTTTATAGCGAGTGAGATCCCCTTCGCCATATCGATCTCGAGTCTCTCGTTCTGCAGCAAGTGCAAATCGACCAACGAGCTGCGATGCCAAGTCTTTTAATCGAGCAAGTCCGCGATGACTTCCATCATATGAAGATGGCCAACACGAGAGTTGCTGGAGATTGGCAAGTGCTTGGTCGAGTTCATCACGAGAGAGATCTGCCAAGAATGAATCTTGCGCAACGGTAAAAATTTGCGCCAGATCATTCTTCAAATCATGCAATTTGACTTGGCCCGAGACAAGCGCATCCTCAAAATCGTGAACGGAATAAGCCACATCATCTGACCAATCCATAATTTGTGCTTCAAAAGATTGTGCTCCGACCGGGGCGCCGATGCGCACCCAATCAAAGATCTCTTGATCATCATCATAAACGCCGAATTTACGTAAGTTCTCCGCCCGTGGCCATGGATACTTGGTCGCCGCATCCAGTGATGAACGAGTGAGATTGAGGCCAATGGATTTACCGGTCGCATCAACCGTCTTTGCTTCTAAGCGAACAAGGAGTCGAAAGCTCTGAGCATTTCCTTCAAATCCGCCACATTGTTCGGCAACTTCGTTAAGTGCCTCCTCACCATTGTGACCAAATGGTGGATGACCAATGTCATGTGCCAAGCAAGCGCCCTCCATCAAATCTGGATCTGCGCCCAGTGCCGCGCCAAGTTCGCGACCTACTTGGGCGCACTCCAATGAATGCGACAAACGGGTGCGAGGAAAATCTGTTGCCCATGGAACAGCAACTTGAGTCTTCGCAGCTAATCGGCGAAGAGCGAATGAGTGAATGATGCGTGCGCGATCTCTTGCAAATTCTGTTCGGCCAAGTCGCTTTGCCGGTTCATCCAAAAAGCGCGCGCGATCCGCATCGGAATATCCCGGATGTTCGTGTGCCGCTTTGAGAACCATAGAGACCTAGCCTAACTAGTCAAACTACTTATTTGTTTGGTCTGTGAGATGGATGCCGTGGCGTCCAACGGTGACATATGCCAGATAGGCAAATGTTTCGCGAAAGAGATACTTAAATCCAGAAGTACTTGTCGATGCTGGGCCCGAACTCGTCGGCGAGCATGAGGCCACTATCCCTAGATCTCGAGCCATCGTGGTCGCCCGCAAACAGTGATATTCATCAGTCACGATGATCGCTGTCTTTAACTTCTGTAATTTCATTATTGCTACATAACCCACTGTGCTAGATAAGGTATCGATGCCGACCGGAATAGAGCGCACCCGATCTTTCGGTAATCCTTCAGAGATCAGCCAGGCTCTACCAGTTGCTGCCTCGGTGGTGCGATCACCGGATGCGCGATAGCCCACAGTAAAGATTCTGGTTGCTAAGTTCTGCGAGAACATTGATTTAGCCGTCTTTAATCTGGCAAGCAATACATCACTAGGACGACCATCAAATTGAGCAGCACCCAACACGACAATCACATCTGATTTCACGGGGTTTGCGCTCTGCGCTGCAGACCAGACTCGCACACCTGCATAGATCGGAAGAATTACCGCCATAATTACAAGCACTGCAACTAGCCGTTTGAGAATTTTAAAGAGCAACATCACTAACCACCTGAAACCGAATCATCGATAGTGATGGCAGGAATTTCATAAGGATCATCGAGCCAACCAGCGGGTAGCGAGACTGGGCGACCGTGACTATTGCGGCCACGAGGCAGGTTAGCAACTGCTTCGGGATATGGCTGATCAACTAGTTGATGCAACAATCCACGTAACTCGGCGAGGGTGGAGACCATTCCAAATTGGGAACGAAGCTCGCGAGGAACAGCAAAGCCCTTGAGATACCAAGCCATATGTTTACGTAAATCACGCAGTGCGCGATCTTCGCTCTCAAAAAACTCTACGAGCAATTCACCATGGCGAAGCATTATTCCGCGCACTTCAAAGAGCGATGGGCTCTTTCGAGTGGCATCGCCATTAAATGCCGCAACTAAATCTGCAAAAAGCCATGGCCGACCAAGACAGCCGCGGCCCACAACAACGCCAGCGCATCCCGTCTCCTCCATCATGCGAACTCCATCGTTACCCGACCAAATATCGCCATTACCCAGTACCGGAACGCCGGTGGGAGCCATATGTTCAACTAGACGAGTGATAGCAGACCAATCGGCTTGGCCTTCATACAACTGTGATGCGTAACGGGCATGAAGTGCGACCCAGGCAACTCCGGCATCTGCAGCAGCACTTGCTGCTTCCAAATAGGTGGGGTGATCGTGATCGATACCCACGCGCATCTTTACTGTTACTGGAACGCCAAATGGTGCGGCTGCTTTCACCGCTGATGACACAATCGCAGAAAAGAGATTTCGCTTGTAAGGAAGAGCTGATCCCCCACCTCTACGAGTTACTTTAGGGACCGGGCAACCGAAATTAAGATCGATGTGAT
>CANFRP010000039.1 GCA_947449535.1 Actinomycetota bacterium
ATCTCGCTCTTCTTTGCCGAAAGCACCTTCGATCTCAACAACGTACTTTTTAACCATTCCATATGAGGGGTGGGTGGCTCGGTGAGCCAACTGCCCATCATTGGAGAGCAGGATTAACCCTTCGCTCTCTCGATCAAGGCGTCCAACATGGAAAAGACGCTCATTTCGAGTCTTAAAGAAATCTCCCAGATTGGGACGCCCCTCGGGGTCGGACATGGTAGAAATTACGCCCGCTGGTTTATGAAATACAATGTAAGTTTTAGTCTTTGAAAGCTTAATCGCCTCACCATCAACCTCAACTTTAGAGATTTCTGGGTCTACCTTACTTCCAAGGGTTACGATTTGAACTCCGTCGACACTAACACGACCTTGAGTTATAAGTTCTTCGCTCCCCCGGCGGCTCGCAATACCCGCTTCTGCAAGAACCTTTTGTAAACGCTGTAACGCCATTTTAAACCTCTATCTATCGCTTTACCCATTCAGGTGATGCGGTAGGTGAAGGGTACGTCAAATAACCCTCAAGGGCGAATCAAGGGAAAAGTTCTAGACGGGATTGTTTCAGTCGGTTAGCGAGGCAAGAACATCGTCTAACCCCTCAAGGTCCGGCAAGAATGGAGCCAGAGCAGGTAGGTCCTCAACCTTGTTTAAGCCCAATTTTTCGAGGAAGAAGGAGGTTGTTTTGTAGAGAATAGCTCCAGTTTCGGGCTCCAATCCCGTCTCCTCAACAAGTCCACGAGTCACCAAAGTCTTCATAACCGCTTCGACATTTACCCCTCGAATGGCCGACACTCGAGCACGTGAAACCGGCTGGCGATAGGCGATCACTGCCAAGGTTTCCAGAGCCGCCTGTGTCAGACGAGATTGTTGGCCATCTAAAACGAATTTTTCCACTACGGGTGCTAGATCGGGATGGCTATAGAAGCGCCATCCGTTGGCGACCTGGCGCAATTCGAAGCCTCTGCCCTGATCGTGGTACTCAGTGGCCAATGTTTGAAGAGCTTCCATCACTTGATCGGTTGGAAACTCGGTGATTTGGGCCAAAATGATCTCGGTAACAGGCTCATCGACAACCATCAAAATCGCTTCAATGGATCTATTTAGTTCAGAATTAGACATTATCATCCTCGTTTGTCTGATCTTCAGGTTGAAGTGGTGGAATATCAAACTCGTCGCTTACCTCGATCTCGCCATCCAAGGTTCCTACCCAGGTTATGTGCAACTCTCCAAGTGCCATTACCTGTTCAAACCGTAGAACCCCTTCCTTGTAGAGCTCAAGAAGAGCTAGGAAGCGAGCGACGATAACCAAGGTGCTATCAGCATCCCCAATAAGTCCTCGGAAGGTTGATCTATGAGATCTGCGAAGCTGCTCAACAATTTTGGACGCTTCCTCGGTGACGCTAACTAGTGGTCGGTGAATATGCTCGATGGCCACAGTAGGTGTGGTTTTTGGAGATAAGACTCGTTGAGCTATCGCCGCGAAGCGCTGGGCTCCAACTCCAATGAGGACCTCAGGCAGTAATTGAGCGAAGTGACCCTCTAGAGCTACGACCCGAGGGAAGGTCTTCTCCTCGCGGATCAGACGCTCTGAGAATATAGCCGCAATCTGCTTGAAGGCCCGGTACTGCAGTAGTCGAGCGAAAAGGAGGTCTCTTGCCTCGAGGAGTGCCAGATCCCCTTCATCTTCGATCTCGCCGCTCGGGAGTAAGCGCGCGGCCTTGAGGTCCAGGAGAGTCGCTGCGACGACGAGGAACTCCGTGGTCTGATCGAGATCCCAGCCCTCCTCCGAACCTTCTAGGGCCCGTATATAGGCAATAAAATCATCGGTTACGACGCCCAAGGCGATCTCGGTGACATCCATTTTGTGGCGAGAGATGAGTTGGAGAAGGAGATCGAAAGGGCCGTCAAAATTTGAAAGGTGAACCGAAAAGCCAGGCGCCGCAGGGCTTGGAGCAGCCTCACCCACAACCTCTGGGTCTTGCGTAGGGTTCTCAATCACGCGGGAAATGTAGTCGATTTTGAGTAGTGGTGTTTGCCAATTCGCGCTTGCTTGGCATCGCGCGTCGGAATAGAGTCCCGACCATGGCAAAAGTTAATTCGCAGGTATCTCGCTTAGGCACTAAATCGACAAATGGCGATGAAGATCTCTCCTCCACCTCTTCGGTGCTTGGCCTAAAAATTCTAGATTTTCCAGAAATGCGAAAAGCTCCAGCAGAAGGCCCAGCGCAAGTTATATCGGTAGTCAATCAAAAGGGTGGCGTGGGTAAAACAACCACATGCATCAATTTGGGCGCAGCTCTTGCTGAACTTGGCCGACGAGTTCTCCTCATCGATTTTGATTCCCAAGCATCAATGACAACAGGGCTTGGCATTAAGCCCGCTCAAATTAAGGAGCAATACGGCTCTATTTGGCACTTGCTCAATGATTCGTCAGCAGATATTTCTGAGTTCGTCGTCAAGTCGAACGTACCCGGGCTTGATTTCATTCGCGGACACGAAGACTTGGCAGCAGCCGAAGCTGCATTCGTATCTGAAATTGCGAAAGAGAACAAACTTCGCAAACTTCTCGCCCCTCTTATGAATTCCTACGACGTCATTCTGATCGATTGCTCGCCATCCTTGGGTACTTTGACGATCAATGCACTCACCGCATCTTCCGGAGTTCTAATTCCGATGGAATGTGAATACTTCGCCGTGCTCGGATTGTCACTAGTAAAAAAGACGATCGAGAAAGTGAAAGAAAATACCAATCCTGGACTGCAGATCTACGGAATCCTCGCCACGATGTTTGATCGTAAAACCGCTCACTCTCGTGATGTTTTGGAATTGATTCATAAAGAGTTCCCGAAAGAACTTCTCGACACAATCATTGCCCGAACTGTTCGATTCTCAGAATCTACAGTGAAGGGCGAACCCATAACGAGCTACGCCTCTTCTTCTGCTGGGGCTATTTCTTATCGTCGCCTTGCCCGTGAACTTATCTCCCGAGGAGGAGCTAAATGAGCCGTCGTGTATCACTTCCAGGAGCGGATGAACTTTTCCGTCAAACAACTACATTGAGCGCGGTCCCATCGGCGACACCAATTGCACCTGAAGATCAGCCAACTGCCCCAATCGCTCCCATCTCTAAAAAGAGCGTCCGCACAACTGCTAGACGTCGGGTGAATTCTTTTGATCGCTCCCCTAGTGGCCGCGAACGCCACGACGAAAAGATCACTGTCTACCTTTCGCCAGAAGAACTTTATGACTTGGAGCAAGCCCGTCTTGCATTGCGCGGAGATCTCGGTCTCGCGGTAGATCGAGGTCGCATTGTTCGTGAATCTCTTGCGATCATTATTGCTGACCTGGAAACCAAAGGCGATCAAAGCATTATCGCTCGACGACTTCGCGGAAAGTAATTACTTTGCGCGAGGGTGCGCGGTTGCATAGCTCTCACGAATACGATCAATCGTTACCAACGTATATATTTGCGTTGTAGTTACTGACGAGTGCCCCAATAATTCTTGAACTACCCGAATATCCGCTCCGCCATCGAGCAAGTGAGTAGCAAAAGAATGACGCAAAGAGTGGGGCGAGACCGACTCCTCAATACCTGCGCGCTGGGCTGCTTCAACAATAATCGTCCAAGCGCTTTGTCGACTAATTCTTCCCCCTCTTTGATTCAGAAAGAGAGCGTCGGATCGCTGTGATCCAAGCAGTGAAGGTCGCAATCTCACCAAGTATTGATCGAGCCCTGCACGTGCATAAGTTCCCAACGGAACCACTCTCTGCTTATTCCCCTTGCCAGTTAATTTAACGGTTAATGAGTGGTCGATTTCGCCGATGTCGCTCATCGAAAGATTCACAATTTCAGATACGCGAGCCCCAGTCGCATACATCAATTCCACGATGGCAACATTGCGCAATGACAAATCTTCCCCTTCTATCGCGCTTGCCCTAATAAGAGATTCAACTTGAGCGATAGACAAGGCTTTAGGTAGGCGTTTCGGAATTTTAGGCGGGTGGAAATCTCTCGTGGGATCCGGGAAGTTCTCTTCCTTAGCGTTGAACTTATAAAAATTCCGAATGGAAATAACAGCTCTAGCGATTGACGTCTCCCCCAAGGTGGGGTGCTCAATAGATCCGCTCCGTAAGGAAGCAAGGAAATCAGAAAGCTCTTCGATTCCTACTTTCGTGTACTCAATATTAAGCGCTTCTAAATACTCGATAAATCTCACTAGATCGCGCCTATAACTAGAGATCGTATTCTTCGATAAACCTTTTTCGACAGTGAGGTAGTTAAGATAATTATTGAGCGCGGAAGAGTTAGCCATTTTTGCGAGCTATTGCCGCCGCGATCAAACCAGTAAAAAGTGGATGGGGCTTAGTTGGTCGAGAGAGAAACTCAGGGTGAGCTTGAGTTCCGACGTAGTAAGGATGAATATCCTCCGGGAGTTCAACAAATTCAACCAATAGTTGATCTGGAGAAAGTCCAGAAAAAATAAGTCCAGATTGAGAGATCTGCTCTCGATATTTATTGTTCACTTCATATCTATGGCGGTGACGTTCAGAAATATTTTCGGCACCGTAGGTCTTCGCAACAATGGAATCCTTGGAGAGAACAGCCGGATAAAGTCCTAATCGCATAGTTCCACCGAGATCACCACGTCCAGCCACGATATCTTCCTGACTCGCCATTGTGGAGATAACTAGATCTTTGGCTTCGGGATCGAATTCCGCAGAATTTGCCCCAGAAATTCCGGCCAGATTTCGAGCTGCTTCAATAACCATGCACTGCAATCCCAAACACAACCCCAAAGTAGGAATCTTGTTCTCGCGAGCAAAACGAAGCGCGCCCAATTTCCCTTCAATGCCACGCACACCAAATCCTCCCGGGATACAGACTGCATCAACATCAGCTAGTTGAGACTTTGCACCTTCCGGAGATTCGCAATCATCACTTGGAACCCAGTGAATGTTGATCTTTGCATTATTTCCAAATCCTCCGGCACGTAGCGCTTCGGTGACAGACAAATATGCATCAGGTAGATCGATATATTTTCCGACAAGTGCAACAGAAATTTGATGCTTAGGATTATGAACGCGTTCAAGTAACTCGGCCCATTCTCCCCACACGACATCCCCAGCAGATAGGCCTAAGCGCCGGACAACATATGCATCCAGGCCCTCCGAATAGAGAACTTTCGGTATGTCATAAATCGATGGCGCATCCACCGCAGCAACGACCGCTTCCAGATCAACGTCACACATCGATGAAATTTTGCGCTTAATGCCTTCGGGAATCTCTCGATCTGAACGAATAACGATTGCATCTGGCTGAATTCCAATAGAGCGAAGCGCCGCAACTGAATGTTGGGTGGGCTTAGTTTTCAATTCCCCAGAAGGCCCGATATATGGAACTAATGAAACATGAATATAGAAAACATTATCGCGACCAACATCTTGCCGAATCTGACGAGCTGCTTCCAAGAATGGAAGCGATTCAATATCACCAACAGTGCCACCTACTTCAGTAATTACTACATCGATATCCGGAGCGGCCATCGCGCGGATTCGTTCCTTAATCTCATTGGTAATGTGCGGGATCACTTGAACGGTATCCCCTAGATATTCACCGCGTCGTTCCTTTGCGATCACATTCGAATAGACCTGGCCAGTTGTGACATTCGCTGATCCGTGAAGACTCCGATTGAGAAAACGTTCGTAATGACCAATATCTAAATCGGTCTCTGAACCATCATCTGTGACAAATACTTCGCCATGCTGGAAGGGATTCATGGTGCCTGGATCGACATTGAGGTAAGGATCCAGCTTTTGCATAGTGACGCGAAGTCCGCGCGCAGTTAATAATCGACCGAGGCTAGATGCCGTTAGCCCTTTTCCTAGGCTGGAGGCGACGCCTCCAGTAACGAACAAATGCTTAGTCACATGAGAGGCGGTCATGGAAGGCTAACTTATCACCGAATTGGCGACCATCTCCAATAATTCGGCGGCGTGTTCGCGTGCGCTCTCTGATCCCTCTTGGCCTGAGAGCAATCTCGCAATCTCAATCTTTCTCGAATCACCAGTAACAGCGCAGACATCGCTCTGGGTTACCGAGCCACTTTCGCTCTTTCTCACTACTAGATGTTGATCAGCCCACACCGCAACTTGAGCTAAATGCGTAACAACTATCACCTGAGAGTTCTTCGCTAATACAGCAAGACGACGACCCACTTCTACCGCCGCTTTTCCACCCACTCCCGCATCAACTTCATCAAAAACATATGTTCCGATCGGTGATTTCGCAGCAATTACAACTTCAATCGCTAGCATTACGCGCGATAACTCTCCGCCACTAGCCGCCTTAGCAAGTGGAAGAAGATTTCCACCAGCATGGCTTGTAAAAGAGATGTGAACATCATCGACACCGTGAGATGAGTAGGAGTCAATAGAGTCGAGGTCGTTGGAATTAACCTCGACTAAAATCTGAGCGTTTGGCATTGATAGCGCCCCAAGTTCTCCCGTGATCTCCTGAGAAATCTTTTTTGCTGCTCGTGAACGAGAGCGAGAAAGCGCTTCTGCCGAAATTTTCATACCACGGAATATTTCTAATAGCTCTTTACGGAGCTCACCCAGTCGCTCGTCCCCTCCATTGAGATCGGCTAACCGCTCTTGTGCAGAATTTCCCTCTGCTATCAACTGCTCGAGAGCTAAAGCTTTATCGCTTCCCTTGCCAAATCTCTTTATTAAGGAATTAATTGCAGATTTGCGCAGCTGCAATTCCTCAAAGCGACTTGGGTCAGCCTCCAGTCCGCTCAAATATCGGGCTAATCCTCCGGTAGATTCCTGAACCGAATACATGGAATCAAGATATTGATCGATCAAAATATCCAGATCGGAATCCTTGCCTTTAACGCTCTCCAAGGAACGTCTGGCTAACTGAAGCAAATTGATCGCTGAATTTTCCTCATCCGAGAGCGAATTGAGCGCAGAAGTTAATTCGGAGTTGATACTCTCCACTGATCCAAGTCTAGAGATTTCATTTTCAATCGACTCCAACTCCCCAACTTGTGGAGTGATGCGGGAAAATTCTTCGACAAATTCCTTGATTGCGGCTACCTCGCGATCGCGCTCTTTAAGTTGCTTCTCCAAAGCAGCGATCTTCTGCGACAAGATTTGGTGGGCTTGGAATTGTTCTTCATATTCGAGGAGCTCCTTGTGCAACTGCCCAAAATTATCGAGAATTTCACGTTGTACAGCTGGCTTCGATAGCCTGATCGAACTTGATTGCGCATGAATCTCTACTAATTCTCCCGAAAGCTCGGAGATTGCTCCTGCGGTCGATTGCGTTCCGCCAATAAGTACTTTGGATTTGCCTTGAGATGTGACGCTTCTCGAAATCAGAAGTGTCTTCTCTTCGATTTCCCCGTCTAGCTCCTCAACTTTCTTTGCAATCTCACTTGTCACCGAGAAACGCCCAGTAACAACAAGTCGATCTTCGCCTTTTCGAACAAAATCAGCATCCGATTTCGCGCCAAGAATCAGCCCCAGCGCAGTAAGTACCATGGTTTTACCTGCGCCTGTTTCACCTGTGAGGACGGTAAGACCAGGTGCGATTTCTAACTCGGCGCTCTCAATAACGCCAAGCCCGCGAATCGTTATCTCTTGGAGAGAACTACGCTCTTTCGCCACGCCAACCTTCAATCGGGAGTTGGAATTTGGCTACAAGTCGATCGGTGAAAACTGATTCATCAATATGTGAGAGAAGTACTTTTTCGGGATCACGCGAGATCAAAATTCTATCCCCCATGCGAAGATCAAATTTTCTCATTCCATCTGCCGAAATCTCCGCGCTGGCTGACTCTACGTCAATCGCAACTGTTGAATTGGGTGATATGACCATTGGCTTCGAGAAGAGCGCATGAGCGGCTAGGGGCAACAACACAATTGCATCTACTTCTGGCCAAAGAACGGGACCTCCCGCTGAAAACGCGTATGCAGTTGAACCTGTCGGCGTCGCGCAAATTACTCCATCGCAACCCCAGCGCGAGAGTGGGCGATTATCTATTTGAACAAATAATTCGACCATTTGAGTATTAGTACGAACAATGGTTACTTCATTTAGAGCCCAACCGCTGTCAACCAATTTTGACTCTCGTTCAATGTGGTATTTGAGAACTAGCCGTGGTTCAGAGGAATAATTCTTTTTCACTAGAGCTTCGATGAGTGAATCCAAATGAGGATTGATAACTTCTGCTAAGAATCCAACACTTCCCATATTTATTCCTAGAATAGGCACAGATTGCCCGCGAAGAAATTCCGCTCCGCGAAGAATTGTTCCATCTCCACCGAGGACCAACGCGACTTCAAAATCTTCGCTCCCGGTTGAAATCTTCGCTCCCGGAACAGAACCCTCACGATTAGTAAAAACGCTAAAACCAGCGTCATTCAATGGTTTTGGAAGTTTTGCGGCGAACTCAGCCGCATCCTTTCGGGTTGGATGAACCATAATTAAAATATTGCGAATCACTACTGGGGCCCCATTTCGATTGCTTGACTTAGGTCCTCATCAGAAATCTCAGAAGCGCCCCGTTTGAGCCAGAGGAAATATTCAACATTTCCGGCAGGACCCGGCAAACTCGATGCAATTACGCCTTTGCACCCTAAGCCCATATCGTAGGCAGAGTCTGCAACCTCTTGAACGGCAGCTTTGCGCAAAGCGGGATCGCGAACCACTCCGCCAGCGCCCAATTTCTCACGGCCAACTTCGAACTGAGGCTTGACCATAACTAGAAAATCTGCGTTAGTGCGTGAGAGGGCGACGAGAGCGGGAAGAACAAGCGTGAGCGAGATGAAGGAAAGATCGGCAACAATTAAATCTACCGGTTCGCCTATTTGTTCGACGGTGAGGTGGCGAACATTAGTTCGATCGAGAATCGTTACGCGAGGATTGGATTGAATCTCCCATGCCAATTGTCCGTAGCCGACATCAACAGCAATTACGCTCTCCACGCCCCGTTTGAGCATTACATCAGTGAAGCCTCCGGTAGATGCTCCGGCATCTAAGGCTCGCTTTGCGCTTACAACAATCTCTGGAAACGCATCCAGCGCTCCGGCCAATTTATGGCCACCTCGAGAGACAAAGTCATCCCGATCCCCTTGCAGAGTTATTGAAGTCTCTGCATCTACTTGGGTTGCTGGCTTAGACGCTGGGATACCAGTCACCATAACTGATCGAGATTCGATCAGATCGGCAGCATGATCGCGTGAGCGCGCAAGGCCTCTACGAACCAATTCAGCATCCAGTCGCGTCTTCATAAGTGGCTTCCTATTGACGGAAGTTAGATCCCATCAATTTCTGAGAGGGCACGCTGCAAAGAAGTATGCAC
>CANFRP010000040.1 GCA_947449535.1 Actinomycetota bacterium
GCTGCAATTAGTCGATCTACTGAAGCGCCTAAACCATACTCATCCTTAAATCGATAAATTTCATCGAGTGAATCCGGTCGCTTGGGCATGGCCAGATTCAATTTAGGCAGTGGAACATCAAGGGCGCAGTGCACAATTTTTGGCGCAATCCTTATGTAATCACTCCCCTGAATTAATTTCTTTCGCAAATTAGGAGTCAAACGCTCATCCTCATTTCGCGCCGCTTGCAAAGCATCTTCAATAGTCGCGAAGGCATTGGCGATAATTGCCGCACCTTTCTCACCGATCCCCCGGACTCCGGGTAATCCATCAGATGCATCCCCGCGAATCATTGCAAAAAGCGCATAACGATCCCCTGGAATTAAATATCGATCTTCGATGTATTTACGATCAACCAAATCGTGATTAGAAATACCTTTCGCTAAATACACAACACCAATCTTCTTTTTATCATCCACTAATTGGAAGAGGTCACGATCTCCCGTGACGATGCGCACTGGACCAGGCTCTGTGACAGCGTATGTGGCCATCACATCATCTGCTTCATAGTCATCGACGCCCACTAAAGGTATGCCAAAAGCATCGAGGAGATCCAAAAGTATGGGAATTTGCGGTGCAAGAGTATCTGGCTCTTCCTCATCTCCCTCTGCATCTAATCGATTTGCTTTATATTCCGGGAAAAGCTCGACTCGCCAACTTGGACGCCAATCTCCTTCAATGCAGGCAACGATTCGATTGGGGCGGTAGATGGAAATTAAACGCGCCGTCATGTCGAGATATCCTCGAATAGCATTGACGGGTTCGCCAGCAGGTGAAACCAAAGTGTCAGGCATTCCAAAATAGGCCCGATACCAGAGCGATGCTGAATCCAAGAGCATTAGCGTCATACGACAGCCCCAGCGTAAGCAATTACTCCGCGATCGACCCGGCGAAGTGCCTCAGTAACTACGAGGTTCATGTGTGGCGCAGCAATCGAAATTTGTCGCAGTAAATCAATTATCTGTTTCATATTGCGAACGAAATCTCCCACAGTCAGTTCCGTCCCCTTAAGAATTGCAGTTAATGAGTGCCCCGAAGCCCAGCGATAGGAAGGGAAACAGAACCCTAAATCAGGCTCCCTTAATGGCTCCAGGCCGATCGCGATCTCTTTGTCGTAAATACTTCCCCAACGATGCACGAGTTGGGCAAGGACGTTCTGGATCTCACCCTTCGGAACTTTGGGAGGCTCCTCCCTCCTCGTCTCATAGACAAACGCGCTAAGAACACTCACTAACTCTTGCGAATTGAGGGTGTCGAGATCCCCGCTTTGAATTGTCTCTGCAATGAGCAGATCGGTCTCACCATAAATTTTCGAGAGAAGCTTTCCGGAATCGGTAATCGCATTTCCTTGGATATAACCCAACTTATCGAGCATCTCTCGGACTAGATCAAATCGTCGCGCAATAACATTGGTGCGAGCTGCAACTCTCTCATGCAATCCCTTGTTCTCACGCTTCAATCTTTGGATCCGCTCGGAGTAGCGTGCATGGCTCTCCCTATCGCTACAACCGTGCGATGGGTGTGCGCGCAATTGACGACGAAGATCAGCTATCTCTTCCTCTCCTTGCAATCTCTGTTTCTTGGTTTTGGTGCCGAGAGCCTTCTCACTGTCCTTTATTGCTGCTCGAATATCTGAATACTCGCCAAAATCTCCGAGGTGACAGGCGTATGAGCCGGCTAGCTCTGCCATGGCCCGTTCGTTCCGCGAGATTTGCCTAGCCAATCCCACTACAGCTTTATCTGCCTGAAACTGCGCAAAAGAAGATTCCAAAGATGTCCGTGCTCGTTCGGCACCGAATTGTGAAATGAGATTTATCGTCATGTTATAGGTAGGTTTAAATGAACTCTTTAATGGGTATGTTCGTGTTGATGCAAGACCAGCCGCTGAAGCAGAATCAATATCTTTATTCCACAAAATGACGGCATTTCCTTCAATATCAATTCCGCGTCGACCGGCTCGACCCGTTAGTTGGGTGTACTCCCCCGGTGTAACCGAAACATGAGACTCGCCATTCCACTTTGTTAACTTCTCTAAGACGACTGTTCGGGCTGGCATATTGATTCCCAAAGCTAGCGTCTCAGTAGCAAAGACGGCTTTAACCAAATTTTGTTGGAATAGCTCCTCTACCGTCTCCTTGAATGCGGGCAATAATCCCGCATGATGGGCCGCAATTCCCCGCTCTAGCGATTCAACCCACTCATGGAAACCTAGAACTACTAGATCTTCTTCCGGCAAATGGTGCGTCTTTTCATGAATAATTTGGCGGATCAAGGATCGCTCTTCGGTGGTGGTTAGTCGAATCCCCCCGACTAAACATTGTTTAACAGCGGCATCGCACGCTGCGCGAGAGAAGATAAATGTGATCGCCGGAAGCAGACCTTCTCTATCCAATTTTTCAATTACATCTGCTCTACCCAGCGCCTTCATGGAAGGAGTGATTTTGCCTGCCGAATCACTCTTCTTATGGGCCGGTCCGCCGTATCGTGTTCGCACTTGGCGATACGACTCTTTTTCGAGTTTGAGAATCTCCGGATTGACTTTCCCCTCATCAACGAAGAGATCTAAGAGCCGATTTCCAAAGAGAACGTGTTGATAAAGTGGCACGGGACGATTTTCACTAACGATAACTTTGGTTTCTCCACGAACGGTCTGGAGCCAATCGCCAAATTCTTCGGCATTGGAGACTGTTGCCGAGAGAGCTGCCAATTGAGCGCTCTCGGGAAGGTGAATCAGAATCTCTTCCCAGACAGCGCCACGAAATTTATCTGCAAGGTAATGCACTTCATCCATGACCACATATCGCAGATCAATGAGAGTCGATGAGTTAGCGTAAATCATGTTACGCAGAACTTCGGTCGTCATAACCACAATTTGAGCCTCACTATTAAAACTAGTGTCACCGGTGAGAAGTCCAACATTTGCATCACCAAACATCTCACAGAGGTCTTGGTACTTCTGGTTCGAAAGGGCCTTAATGGGAGTTGTGTAGAAACATTTCTTTCCTGATGCCATCGCTAAATGCGCCGCAAACTCGCCTACGATAGTTTTGCCCGCTCCAGTAGGCGCCGCCACGAGAACCGAATGGCCCGACTCAAGGGCGTGACAGCCCTGTATCTGAAAATCGTCTAAATCAAAGGGATAGCGCGAGATAAATTTCTCAGTTTCCGGGTTCGCTCCCTTCCGCTTTACTGCGGCGAATTTTTCTGCCGGGGAAAGTGTCATCTCATATCCACTAACTTCAACGCCTGTGGAATCACTTCAACGCGAATCGGCAATTGATCGACAAATTCTCCATCTGCATAGGCCAATGTATCGGCGGCAAGAAAAATGGATTTCGCCTTAATGATTTCAACTGCTGGATGAGTGATGTGTGTGCCCTTAAAGACTTTCGGAAAGACCTTTAGCAGTTCAATTTTGGATACTGGCTTGAGCACCAGAATGTCGAGAAACCCATCCTGATAATCTGCGGATGGAACTATCTTCATTCCACCACCGTATGTTGGTCCATTTGCAACTGCGATCAACATGGCTTTAGTGTCGCGTGCCTTGCCGTCGATGATCATCTGGTAGGAAATTGGCTGAAAGCTAAATAGTTCTAATAAAGTCGCAATCGTATATTTGATTCGCCCTTTGACGCGGGAGAATCTATTGGCACGCCTGTTCACCAGCGAATCAAATCCGGTACTCAACACTTGGCCGAACCATTCTGTGCGCTCCCCGATCGAAACCAACCCCAGATCTATCTCCTTGATCTGACGCATCGCAATATCTATATCAAGAGCAGCGAAGTCATGGGTTGATGCGAAATCATTTCCAGTTCCAGCCGGAAGTATTGCCAGTGCAATGGAGGTGTGGGCGAGTTTTTGAATAGCCGTATGAACCAACCCATCGCCCCCGACGGCTAAAACGATCTCTGGAGCGAATTCATGAAGAGCTCGCGCATAAGAGGATTCACAATCAGCTTGGCTCTCCCCGATGACTGCAAAACAGGTATGGCCCTTCTCTTCTAGCGCTGAAATTGCAGCGGTTGCGAATTTTATTCCCCGGGCTTTTCCAGAAACGGGATTAACGAGAAGCAGAATCTTCATCAGACTCCTCTTTCGCAGCCTTCTTGTCACGACGCTTGTCGATCAAGAGCGCAATTAGACCAGCTCCGAAGTAGAAGAGAATGAGAGGTAGAGCGAGAACGGCCATGCTGATCGGATCACCCGATGGTGTGAAAAAAGCAGTGAAAAGGGTGATGCTAAATATTGCAACACGCCAAGGTTTAAGAATGCTTCGACCGCGTATTAGACCGAGCAAACTCAAACTCACGAGGAATACGGGAAGTTCAAAAGCTAGACCGAATATGAGGACGATTCGAAGGCAGAAATCTAGATAGGTATCGAATGGCACCAGGCTAGTTAATGTATTGGGAGTGAGACCTAACAAGAATTTCAAGGCAATCGGTAATACTCGATAACCAAGATATCCACCGAAGATAAAGAACGGGACTGCGGTAGCAATAAAGAAAATTGCTCCACGCTTCTCTTTCTTGTGAAGTCCGGGTGCGACAAAGGCCCAGAGTTGGTAAGTCCATACGGGGGCAGAGACAATTATTCCCACTAAAATTGCAACTTTGATCTGCAAGTTGAGCGGTCCAAGAACTCCTTCAACAGTAAGAGTTGCGCAATGTGCCTTGGATTTCTGCTCGCCAAGTCCAACATTGCAGAGCAAATCTGCAACAGCATTAACGATTCGACCATAAAAGATCCAACCGAGCGTGCCGGCGATAACAAATGCGAGAGCAGAACGGAAAACCCTACTTCGTAACTCAGCAAAGTGAGCGAGAAGAGGCATGCGATCGCCCTCTTGGGCGCTCACGAGTTAGCTCTTTGAAGAGTCGTCTGACTCTGGCTTCTTCTCATCTTCATTAAGGCCCTTGAGTTCGCTCTTGAAAATACGGAGTGACTTACCGAGAGACTTAGCTGAATCAGGTAGGCGCTTAGCTCCGAAGAGGACAATGACAACAATAAGAAGGAGAATTAAGTTCCTTGGATTATCGAATCCCATGATCTGACCTGACTTTCTTGAAATAGTGACGTCGAGTAGCAGATTCTACTCACGAGATCCCCCGAAATTCTCCCTATATGAGAGCTTTCAATAGAGCGAGAGGGCTTTCTGGGCTCTTTCTGATAACTCTTTTGTTAGATTCGCGGGCTCCAGGATCCTAATCTCACCCGCGTATTTCATGACTTCTCGCAGGATCCATTCAGTATCAGCGACAGCTACCCGAATCAGATTGCCAGCCGGCGTTGCTTCCCGATCTTCAATTATTGTGGAATGCGACTCGATGAAGTTGATGGCTAGAGGTGAAACCTCCAAGAGAACCTTAAAAACATTAACTGGCCGCGGCTCTAGAATCGCTAAATCTCCAGGTGAAAATTTCTCCAGATTCGAGATTCGATCTAATCGATAAGTACGGTCCTCGCCTTTATCAATGGAGTACCCCATCAAGTAGAGATGCTCATCAAGGGCGCTAATCATTCTGGGAATAATTTCCCTGCGGCCTAGAGTGTCACTTGAAGCAGAAATATAATTGCACCGAATCGCCGCGCCCTCTCGGATCGCCTCGTGCACCAAATTCACATTCGCAATCATCTCTGGTGAGTATCTATTTGGCATGGTCACCACTTTGGCGTTCTCACTTTTGAGTAGAGCAGCCAAGCGTCTTTGTAAATCTAGGATTCTTGCTCCGATCACTGAATCCGCCGGATGCGTGCCACTTAAAAGTTCTAAGGATAAGAGTAGAGAGGTAATTTCATGGGAAGTGAATTTGCGTGGCGCATTGAGAACTTGCGGATCAAGGATTGTCACAATTCCATCTTCGAAAGAGAGATCGATCAGCTCTAGCGGGGTGTAACCAGGCAGACCGCAAACAAATAGCAGGTTAAGGTCCTTGGTAATTCCAACAACGCTGCTATCAAATTCTTGCGCAAGCTCCTCCAAGCTAATCCCTTCATGCGCCAAGATATAAGGGACGAGATCTAACGCCCGTGATGCTCGATCTATTGCAGTCTCAGCCATGACTTACCAATTTAGTTAACGAATTAACGATCTCAGTTCTCAACTCTTGGGGCTCAAGAACTATAACTTTGTCGGCAAAAGGAAGAAGTTTTTCAACCATTGTCCGAAGGTCATTAATTGCGAATGAGTATTTGTCCCAATCCCCATCACTGCCTTCTAAAACCCCATCTTTACGTAAGTCGAAGGCGCTATGGGCATGTATTAAAACCTTTGCCGATTCAATTCGTGGATATTCTGCGGAAAGATAATCAGATGGATTGATGATTTTGGGCGGAGAAAATTCCTTCTTCTTCGATGAGAGTTGAATCTCCCCTTGGACACGATTCAATTTGAAGGTGCGAATCTCATTCTTCTCACCATCGAGGCCGATCAGATACCAAAATCCACGCCATAAAGTAAGGAGAAATGGTTCAACTTCCCGCTTCTGCGCCACGATTTGCTTTGCACCTTGATAGCGGAAGGAAATTCTCCGTCGCTCCTCGATGGCTTGCAATAGCGTTTCAAAATAGTGCCCAGGTGATGCAGTGCGAAAATCGATAGCAGCAATCTGACTGAAATCTGCTGGAATACCCAATGAATGCAATTTGCGCAGCGCTGAGTGAGTGCTCTGTGAAAGTGAACTCTCCTGCCAAATATCCGCTGCTATCGATAAAATCGCCACATCAGCAGGAGTCAGTTCTCCCAAATCCAATGCGTAGTCGCCGTAAGTAATTCGATAGCCTGGCTCATCTTGGAAGAACGGGTCGAGATCTCCCACTTCAATATCTATACCTAGCGACCTGAGATCGTCCTTGTCGCGCTCAAACATTCGCTCTTTCGTCTCGGCAGAGCCTTCATAACCTGCCACAGAGGAATAGATTTCACTCTTGGTCAAATATCTCTTCGACGCTAAAAGAGCGAGAGTGAGATTAATTAATCTCTCGGTTTTGGAGTCGGACATAACCCAACTTTAGTCAAGAGCCTCGCCCAATTTGGTAGATTTACACAATGAAATCAAGACTTCCATTCATCATCGTGACGGCCATTGTTGCTACTGGGCTCCTATTTGGCGTACTCACCATGGGGACCAATTCGGCGAACCAGAAATCAACCACAACAAAAGGAACTAATACGAATATGAGCATAGTTAAAGTAACTGGCGAGCTCGGCTCGGCCCCGGTCTTCGAATCTCCAAAGGGAACTCCCCCAACTGAAATGGTTGTTGAGGATCTTGTAGTTGGAAATGGCGCAGAAGTCCTACCTACTTCGACTTTGAGCGTTCAGTACACGCTAAAGGCGTGGTCTACGGGTGATGTGGTCGATTCTTCCTGGAGTCGGGGAACTCCTGCACAATTCCCACTCTCCGGAGTTATTGCCGGTTGGCAACAAGGGTTACCTGGAATGAAAGTTGGCGGCCGCCGGCTTTTAATCGTTCCGCCATCACTGGGATATGGCGCACAACAAGTTGGTCCCATGAAACCAAATGAAACTCTGATTTTTGTTGTCGATGTATTAGGTATTGCTTAAGAGCCTACGCCTCTGCTTCGTTAACGCCGTATGCCCCTTTTGAAGGTCTGCGTCGTCTGGCTGGTGCAATAGTTCCTGGAGCTAAACGTCTGGCGATCATCAAAAAGCCAGTGTGACCGATCATTCGGTGCTGGGGTCTGACTGCTAGTCCTTCATGGTGCCAGCCACGAACAATTGTTTCGGTCGACTCAGGCTCGGTGTAATTTCCTGATTCCTTTATCGCTTCTGCAACTACTGATAGCTGGGTGGTCGTGGCGACATAAGCTAAAAAAACGCCACCAGGAACGAGAAGCGAGCTAGCCATTTCTACGCATTCCCATGGCGCCAACATGTCCAAAATAACTCGGTCGTATTTCTTTGTATGTGAAAATTCTTGAACCGCTCCCAATGTGAGCGACCAGTTTTCGGGCTTCTCACCGAAATAGTTCGTGACATTTTTTGTTGCGATAGTGGCAAATTCATCTCGCTTTTCAAATGAGTCGACACTTCCCGAATCACCGACTGCTCGCAGTAGCGAGATCGATAGCGCCCCTGATCCAACTCCTGCTTCAAGCACATGAACTCCCGGAGCTACATCTGCGACCCCCAGAATCATTGCTGCATCCTTAGGATAAACAATTGTTGCACCACGCGGCATGGACAATACATAATCGCTGAGTAGTGGCTTAAATGCCAAGAACTTTAATCCCCCGGTAGTTTCAACAACACTACCTTCTGGCAATCCCACGAGATCGTTATGGACGAGCCAACCATTGTGAGTGTGCCACTCTTGATTTGGCTGCAAAGTAATCGTGTGCATCTTGCCCTTGGAATCTGTGAGCTGAACGCGATCACCAATAGCAAACTCCGGAGCGCGCTCTTTAGGTGTCATATGCAGATACTAGTGAAGGAATTAATCGAAGTCGAAATTCAATAGCTCTCCGGCGCTCATACCTTCGAGAGTTGTGATAACACGCAATCTTTCGTGCGGTGCGAGTTGGAGAATATGTGGAATTCCAATCACTTTCGCACCACTCTCTAGTCCA
>CANFRP010000041.1 GCA_947449535.1 Actinomycetota bacterium
AATAAAGAAGAATAAATACTGGAGCGGGTGACCGGGATCGAACCGGCATGGCCAGCTTGGAAGGCTGGGGCTCTACCATTGAGCTACACCCGCGGGATTAGTGGAGTGGCTCCCATCACGGGGGCTGCTCCATTCCTGCGTAGTACGAGGGATAGATTACTGGCTCGGTAAGAGAAGGGAAAATTACCCCCTAGAATTCTCACTTACGCCACGGGGCGTAGCGTAGTGGCTAGCGCGCCTGCTTTGGGAGCAGGAGACCGGGAGTTCGAATCTCCCCGCCCCGACCAGAAAGTTCAGTTGTAAAATCAAATCTTTTTAAAGGAGCCTCGTGAAAAGCGCCGTAGAAACTCTCTCACCAACTCGCGTTAAGTTTTCGATCGAAGTTAATTTCACTGAGCTTGATCCACACATCAAGAGCGCTTTCAAAACATTGTCAGAGCGCGTAACAATCCCTGGTTTTCGTAAGGGCAAAGTCCCCACAGCGATGATCGAACAACGCGTTGGTCGCCCAGCTATTTTGGATGAGGCAATTAATTCAGCGCTTCCAGCTTTCTATACAGAGGCAACTCGTGAGCACAAGATCTCTGTGATTGGGCGCCCCAACGTCGATATCACCGAGCTAGTAGATAACGAGAAGTTGGCCTTCACTGTTGAGGTAGATGTCCGCCCAGAACTTAAGCTCCCTAACTTCTCTGAAATGACTCTGACTGTTGATGATGTCGTGGTTTCTGATGCAGAAGTAGATGAGCAAGTAGATGTTCTTCGCGCTCGCTTTGGAAGTCTTACTACTGTTGAAAAAGCAGTCGAGAATGGTGACTTCGTTTCACTCGACCTTGTAGCAACAATCAATGGCGAGGCCGTTGATGGCGGAAGTGCAAATGATATTTCTTATGAAGTCGGCACCAACCGCATGGTTGATGGTCTAGATGATGCACTCCAAGGCCTCAAGGCTGGGGAGTCCAAGCGTTTTGATACAAAGCTCGTAGGCCAGAAGGATGATGAAAAGGGCGCAGTCGATGTCACTGTTAAGGCAGTAAAGACTCGCGATCTTCCAGAGCTCAATGTTGAATTTGTGAAGATGGCATCTGAGTTTGAAACTCTTGCGGAACTTCGTGCCGATATTCAGACTCGCCTAGAGCGAGTGAAGCACCTTGAGCAAGGTGCACATGCACGCGATTTGCTCGTTGAAACTTTGGTTAAGGATGTTGAGATCCCACTTCCACAAGGAATCATTGATGATGAAGTCAACGATCACCTTGCTGGCGAAGGACGTTTAGAAGACGATGCTCATCGTGCTGAGGTTATTGAGCAGACAACCAAGTCTCTCACTCAAGAAATTCTCTTCGATTCGATTGTTACTGCAGAGCAGATCAATGTGAATGAAGCAGAACTCACTGAATATTTGATCCGCGCATCTCAGCGTTATGGAATGTCTCCGGATGAATTCATCAAGGAAGTTTCAGAAGCGGGACAGATCAACACCATGGTGGCCGAAGTTGCTCGCGCCAAGGCGTTGGGACAAGTTCTCTCTCGCGTAAAGGTAGTTACTAAATCAGGCAAGAAGGTCAATCTTGAAGAGTTGGCCCCCAAGCCAGCAACTCCAGAAGTGATCGAAGTTCCTGCTGCTGAATAATTAAGTAATAAGTATTTCCGAACCCTCGGCCCCACTGGGACCGGGGGTTTTATTCTTTAAGCGAACAGCCCCAACGGGGAATTTGGGATATTGCGGAAGCATTTACCCCGATTAGTTGTTAGGGTCATGACAGGTAAAAAACAATTTGGAGGAACAGTGGATCTCATTACCCCTCGTTCAGCGGGTTCAGAATCAGGCGGAGGCCTCGATTCGCAGGTCTATCAGCGCCTGCTTAAAGAGCGCATTATTTTCCTGGGATCAGTGGTTGAAGATTCCATGGCTAATGCGATCTCAGCACAGCTCTTATTGCTTGCTGCAGAAGATCCAGATAAAGATATTTTTCTTTATATTAATTCACCAGGCGGATCAATCTCTGCCGGTATGGCGATCTATGACACGATGCAATACATCAAGAACGATGTCGCGACTGTTGCGATGGGTCTTGCGGCATCGATGGGTCAATTCCTTTTATGTGCTGGCGCAGCTGGAAAGCGTTACGCCCTCCCACATGCTCGCATCATGATGCACCAACCTTCAGGTGGTATCGGTGGAACAGCATCAGATATCAAGATTCAAGCAGAGCAAATGTCATTTACTAAGAAGAAGATGGCAGAACTCATCGCATTCCACACCGGACAAAACGCAGAGACCATCGAAGCCGATTCAGATCGTGATCGTTGGTTTAATGCCGAAGATGCAAAGACTTATGGTTTTGTCGATCACGTTGTTCGCAGTGCCGGACAAGTTTCAGGAAGCGGTGGAACAGCATGAATAACCCAATAGGTTCTCAAATGAATCCGATCTCCGAAATCCATAACCGTTACGTTCTTCCCACCATCGAAGAGCGCACTTCTTATGGCTACAAGCGCCTTGATCCCTACACAAAACTCTTTGAAGAGCGCATCATTTTCTTGGGTCAGCCAATTGATGACACTGTTGCAAACGATGTCATGGCCCAGCTTTTGACACTTGAATCAATGGATCCAGATCGCGACATCATTCTTTACATCAATTCACCAGGCGGATCTTTCACAGCTCTGACTGCAATTTATGACACCATGCAATTTGTTCGCCCTGATGTCATGACAATCTGCTTGGGACAAGCGGCATCAGCTGCAGCTGTTCTTCTTGCAGGTGGCGCCAAGGGCAAGCGTTACGCACTCGAACATGCACGTATCTTGATCCACCAGCCATATTCAGAGGGCGGCGGGCAAGGTTCTGATATCGAGATCCAAGCTAAAGAGATCATGCGCATGCGCTCACTTCTCGAGTCAATGCTTGCGCACCACACCACCAAGTCACATGAAGAGATCACTCGCGATATCGAGCGCGACAAGATTCTTACTGCGGCCGAGGCGGTTGAGTACGGGTTGATCGATCAGGTACTTGCTTCACGTAAGGCAAGTGCTGCTAAGTAATTCATAACTAATTACTCTAAAAGCGAACAGGGTCAGGCTGAGAAAGTCCGACCCGGTTCGCTTTTTCTTTCTATTCTTATCCCATGACAACGCGTATTGGTGAATCTGGCGATCTCTTGAAATGTTCCTTCTGCGGCAAGACCCAGAAGCAAGTCAAGAAGTTAATCGCAGGTCCTGGCGTATATATCTGCGATGAATGTATCGATCTCTGTAATGAGATCATCATTGAAGAACTTCAAGAGGTAAATACCCTTGGGCTTCAAGAACTTCCCAAGCCACAAGAGATTTACGACTTCTTGGATCAATATGTCATTGGACAAACTCGTGCCAAGAAATCTTTATCGGTTGCTGTCTACAACCACTACAAGCGGGTTCAATCTGGTGAATCAAAGCGTGAAGATTCAGTCGAGCTTTCTAAGTCGAACATTCTTGTTCTTGGCCCAACAGGTTGTGGCAAAACATTGCTCGCACAGACTTTGGCTCGCATGCTCAACGTTCCTTTTGCTATCGCTGACGCCACAGCTCTCACTGAAGCAGGCTATGTCGGTGAAGATGTAGAAAATATTCTGCTCAAGCTTTTACAAGCAGCAGATTTTGATGTGAAGAAGGCCGAGACAGGAATCATCTACATCGATGAGATCGATAAGGTAGCCCGCAAGGCGGAGAATCCATCAATAACTCGAGATGTATCCGGTGAAGGCGTTCAGCAAGCACTTCTCAAGATTCTCGAAGGCACCACCGCATCTGTCCCGCCACAAGGGGGCCGCAAGCATCCGCATCAAGAATTTATTCAGATTGATACCACCAACATTCTCTTTATCGTCGGTGGCGCATTTGCTGGCCTGGAAAAAATTATCGAGGGTCGCAAGGGCAAAGCAGGAGTTGGATTTAATGCTCGACTTCAGAATATGGACGAGGAGTCAAAGAAAGATTACTTTGGCGATGTAATGCCAGAAGATCTCCTGAAGTTTGGAATGATTCCAGAATTCATCGGACGTCTTCCAATTCTTACTAGCGTTGAGAATCTAGATCGCCCTGCACTTATGCAAATTCTGACTGAGCCAAAGAACGCGCTCGTCAAACAATATGCGCGCCTCTTTGAACTCGATGGGGTAGAGCTTGAGATTTCACATGAAGCACTTGAAGTAGTTGCCGATCTCGCTATCAAGCGAGGTACTGGCGCGCGGGGACTTCGTGCAATTATGGAAGAAACTTTGCTCGGTGTGATGTATGAAATTCCTTCGATGACTGATGTCGAGAAGGTCATTATTACCCCAGAAGTTGTCCGGAAAGAGGCGACTCCTACTTATATCAATCGCCCTGCGGGTGGACCAAAGCGTGGAAGTAAGGCGGAAAAGGCAGAGAAGCTTGCTGAATCCGCCGATGAGAAGAGCGCCTAAAAATTTAATCTAGACTTCTCCTACTATGACTGATGCAATGAAGAGCGAGAAGAAAGAAGTAAATCTCGCACCGGCATTTACACCTGCCGATATCGAAGCTCCGCTCTATCAAAAGTGGCTCGATGCTGGTTACTTCAAAGCTGATGCAACTTCTAAGAAGCCTCCCTTCACTATTGTTATTCCACCTCCTAATGTGACTGGCGTTCTGCACATTGGGCACGCCCTCGATCACACACTCCAAGACATTCTCACACGCATGAAGCGCATGAAGGGCTTTGAAGCTCTCTGGCTTCCTGGAATGGATCACGCAGGTATTGCCACACAAAACGTTGTTGAAAAACAATTAGCTGCAGAAGGTAAATCCCGTCACGATTTAGGTCGCGAAGCTTTTGTAAAGAAAGTTTGGGAATGGAAAGCCGAATCTGGTGGAGCAATTCTTGATCAGATGAAGCGCTTGGGAGATTCAGTTGACTGGGAGCGCGAAGCTTTCACCATGGATGCAAATCTTTCGACTGCAGTCCTTACTATCTTCAAACGTCTTTATGACCAAGGTTTAATTTATCGGGCAGAGCGCATTATTAATTGGTGTCCTCGTTGTTTAACTGCGCTTTCAGATATTGAAGTTGAGCATCAAGACGATGCTGGTGAATTTGTTTCTGTTCGTTATGGCGATGGCGAACAAAGCATTGTTGTTGCGACAACTCGCGCCGAAACCATGATGGGCGATGGAGCAGTCGCAGTTCACCCAGATGATCCTCGTTATAAGCATTTGGTTGGCACCGAAGTCATGCTGCCGCTCGTTAACCGCATGATTCCGATTATTGCTGATGAGCTTGTTGATCCTGATTTCGGAACCGGAGCAGTAAAAGTAACTGCTGCCCATGACCCAAATGACTTTGAAATGGCAATGCGCCACAACGTTCCTTTCGTTGTGATTATGAATGAACATGGCGTCATGGCTGGTACCGGAACAGAATTCGATGGCATGGATCGATTTGATGCACGCGTTGCGGTTGTAGCAAAACTTAAAGAACTTGGTCGGATCGTTGCTGAGAAACGTCCATATATTCACGCTGTTGGACATTGCTCACGTTGCGACACAACTGTCGAGCCGCGACTTTCTAAGCAGTGGTTCGTCAAAGTTGCACCACTAGCGAAAGCTGCAGGAGATGCAGTTCGCGATGGTCGGGTAAAGATTGAACCAGAAGAACTTGCACCCCGTTATTTCGATTGGGTTGATGGGATGCACGACTGGTGTATTTCCCGCCAACTCTGGTGGGGACATCAGATTCCTGTTTATTACGGCCCGAACGATGAAGTAGTTGTGTGCGGCCCAGGTGAAACTCCACCTGCCGGTTACACCCAAGATCCAGATGTTCTAGATACTTGGTTCTCATCTGCGCTCTGGCCTTTCTCTACTCTGGGATGGCCTGCGCAAACACCTGATCTTGCAAAGTTTTATCCAACGAGCGTTCTTGTTACTGGTTATGACATCTTGTTCTTCTGGGTTGCTCGCATGATGATGATGGGACTCTTCGCAATGGATGGTGTACAGCCATTCCACACCATTGCACTTCACGGGCTTGTCCGCGATCGCTTCGGTAAGAAGATGTCGAAGTCACGTGGTAACACCGTTGATCCAATTGAATTCATGGATAAATACGGATCGGATGCACTTCGCTTCACTCTTGCTCGTGGTGCAAATCCTGGTTCGGACCAAGCTCTTGCCGAAGAATGGATTGCTGGCGCCCGTAATTTTGCGACCAAGCTGTGGAACGCCACTCGCTTTGCCATGATGAATGGTGCAAATGTAGACGGTCCACTTCCAGCATTTGATTCACTCGATGGCATAAGCCAATGGATTCTGACTCGCTTGGATCAGACTGTGGCTGAAGTTGATGCGCTGTATGAGTCATATGAATTCGCTAAGGCTTCTGAAATTATTTATCACTTCGCTTGGGATGATCTCTGTGACTGGTACCTCGAACTCTCTAAAGCATCTTTCGCTGCCGGCGGAGAGAGTGCAAAAGTTTCCGCTCGAGTATTGGGACATGTATTGGATCAGTTACTTCGCATCATGCATCCATCGATGCCATTTATTACCGAAGAACTCTGGTGCGCATTTACCGGGGGAGAGACTCTTGTTACAGCCACTTGGCCAAGTGCTAATTCTGGCCTGCGCGATGAAAGTTCCATCTCACTTATTACCCAAGTGCAAGAACTTGTCACAGAGATCCGACGCTTCCGTAACGATCAGGGTATTAAGACTTCAGCCAAAGTCGGAGCAAAATTCATTGGTTTAGAAAGTGCAGGACTGGCTCCGTACGAATCAGCTATTCGCCAAATCACTCGAATCGAATCAATCGAATCTGGTGCATCTGCAAAGATTGAAGTTGGCAAAATAGGAATTGAATTCGATCTGACTGGTGCAATCGATGTTGGCGCAGAACGCGCACGTTTAACGAAGGATCTCGCAACTGCCGAGAAAGATCGCACTACCGCAAAAGTTAAACTTGATAACGAAGGCTTTATGGCGAAAGCTCCCATGGAAGTTGTTCAAGAGATTCGGGCACGTCTTGCTGAGACATCAGCGGATATTGAGCGCATCACTGCGCAATTAGCCGCACTTCCACAAGCATGACAACGCCGGAAGATCGGGAAGTATTAGCAGTTGTTGAGGCTGCACTTCTAAAACGCTGGCCAGAGAGCATGATCGAACCCTCACTTGATCGCATCAGTGCACTTGTCGATGCGCTGGGATCACCACAACTTTCCTATCCCACCATTCATTTAGCTGGCACAAATGGCAAGACAACAACCTCTCGGATGATTGATTCACTTTTCCGGGAATTGGAATATCGCACCGGGCGATTCACCAGCCCACACTTAGAATCTTTTTTAGAGCGAATCTCTATTAATGGTGCGCCAATCCCCGCTGAAGGAATGATCGCCACTTATAACGATGTCGCGCTATATCTCGACCTCATTGATAGTCGCCAACCTCACCCCATTTCCTATTTTGAAGCGCTGACTGCGTTGGCCTTTGTGGCATTTGCAGAATTTCCGGTCGATATTGGAATTATTGAGACTGGCATGGGTGGGGAGTGGGATTCGACCAATGTCGTTATGAGCGCAGTCTCTGTTATCACTCCTATTGGATTTGATCACACTGAATATCTGGGTGACACACTTGAAGAAATTGCAGAGACTAAATCAGGAATAATTAAGCCTGAATCACATGTCATTCTTGCAGCACAAACACCGGAAGTCGCCAAAGTACTTATGGCAAAAGTAATTGAGAAGTCTGCGATTGCCCATCGTGAAGGAATTGAATTTGGGGTAGCTAAGCGCGAAATCGCAGTAGGTGGCCAACTCATTGCTCTTAATGGATTACATGGAGTCGTTACTGATATCTATCTTCCGCTTTATGGCGCTCATCAAGCATCGAATGCTGCAGTCGCACTTGCCACCGTTGAAGCATTTGTTGGAGTGAAGTTAGAAGAAGATCTGGTGCGCCGAGCTTTTGCAAAAGTTACCTCCCCGGGCCGGATGGAAATTCTCTACCGCGATCCCACCGTTATCGTCGATGCAGCTCATAATCCCCATGGCGCCGAAGCTCTGGCTAAAACAATTCGGGCGGAGTTTGATTTCGAATCAATTTTTGGGGTACTCGCAATTTTGGGCGAAAAAGATGTCGATGGAGTTCTGCGCAAACTCGAACCCGTCATTGATCGTCTAGTTGTAACCCAAAATTCATCTCCCCGCGCCCTTCCGGTCGAACAGCTATATCAGGCAGCTATAAAAATTTTTGGTGCAGACCGCGTCTTCCAAGAATCAGAACTCAAGAGCGCTATCACGTATGCGATGGAGCAATGCACGCTTATCAATCAGGTAAGCGAAGGAACTTCTGCAGTTCTCATAACTGGTTCGGTAGTTACAGCCGGTGCAGCTCGGGCGATAATTCGCAAAATGAGTTATGCAAAAAATCCGGATCACGTGGA
>CANFRP010000042.1 GCA_947449535.1 Actinomycetota bacterium
ACCTGGAGCAAGACCAAAAAGATGGCGTTCGAGAGCTGCTCGCTCAAGTCATCAGGTAGGTTGCTTGATCGCGTAAGCAATTACGCGACTAGATGGATGGTGATCCTCCGCAAGGAGACAGGATCCGGCTTATAGGGCGACTCTTCTTAAATTACATCGCTGCCATGCTCAAGGATGTTGAAATTGAGCGTGGCAGCTTTGTTAATTTTTCCCAAAACGTAATAAGAAAATGTAACTTTTTGGGGTGTAATTGAGGGCACTGGGGGCAAATTCAGGGGCAGCTATTTTGATTTTTCTTCCATATCCCTTACGAATTCCATCAGAGCTGTTAACTTTTCTGCGGGGAATGAATCTATCCTCCAAGACTCACTGTACCCGGTAAATTTTCCAGCAACGTCTTGAGCATCGAAAACAGCACCACCCTTTTTCAGAGCTCGAATAATGCTTTGCTCCCATTGGTAAGTGACGTCACCTTGCAAGGGACCTCGGGTATCAACAACGACCCACCCAAGATTTTTGTGAGTCTTTAACCTTTCGTTCAAAACGTTTGAGATTCCAATTTGATGTAGCTCCCATTCCGGATGAACCAATAAGTAGAGCCAACCCTCCTTATTTGGGTCAAACCCACTAATGGAACAGGAGGGACATCCCTGTCCTCCGGTGGTGCGTGAACTAATTACCGCTTCCCACACATGGCCCTTTTCGCATTTCCATTTAACTTTTGCACCACTTCCGTGAGTAAATCTAGTTGTATCCCAGTCGACAGCTTCAGCAGCAAGCTCAGGAAAAGTTGTTTGAATATCATTGAAACCGGCAAGTACCTGTCTTCCGATGCACACTAAACACCCAGATTCTTGCGAAATTCTTGAGGCAATTTTAGATTCCCAAATGTGCCCTTTACTGCAGATCCAGGAAACCTTTTTTGCAGATCCAGAAAGGATTTTGCTTGGGTCCCATCCGTAGGCTTGCTTTGCAAGTTCAGGATGCACTGTTGCTAAATCATTGTAACCAGTTAGTAATTTCTGATTTATGCAAATTGGACATCCAGTGTTGTTGAAAGTGCGATTGACTATTGTTGATTCCCAACTGTGACCCCTTTTGCACTTCCAGTTTAGGCGCTCGGATGAACCAGCCATTTTTTGTGAAGGATTCCAACCATCGGCTTCGGATGCGATCAATGGATGTTGACTTAACAGATCATTCACGCCTTCTTCTAGTATGCGGTTACCACAAACACCACATCCGGTACCGTTCACCCTATTTAATACAACTGATTCCCACACATGTCCTTCGCTGCATTTCCACTTTAACTTCTTTTTTGATCCAACCGTGACACTTGAGGGGTCCCATCCAAAGGCTTGCTTTGCGACTTCCGGGAACAGCGAAGCGAGATCGTTGAACCCTGCAAGCACTTGCTTGCCTGCGCAAACCGAGCAGTTCTGGTTCTGAGAAGTTCTGTTTCCGACAGCCATTGAAAAGCGGTGACCTAGAGGGCAGATCCATGGGTATTTCTTAGTACTTGAAGGAGCTACTTTAGTTGGATCCCAGCCATCTGCTTGTTTTGCAATTTCCGGAAACAATGTTGCAAGGTCCGTCTCGTTTTCAATAATTTTATGGCCCACACAGAAAGGACAACCAGATTCGTAGTAAGTGCGAGATCCCGGAGTCGCACTCCATTGATGGCCTTTATGACACTTCCACGGTAGCTTTTTTGAACTACCCGAAGTAACTGTTGATGCATCCCACCCGTCAGCCTCCTTTGCTAGTTTTGGGTTGGTAGTTTTTAAGTCATTGATCCCTGGGATTACCTTCTTGTTTCCACATATGGGGCAATTATTTTTTTGCACCGATCGGGAGTAAGGAGATGCTTCCCAAGTATGACCTGCAGAGCACTTCCAACTGATTTTCTTAAGTGAGCCTGACCAGACTGATCTTGCAATTGCTTTCGTGGTTTCTTTCGCTAAATCTGGGCTTGTTGTTGCCATGTCGTTAAATCCAGGCAAAATTATTTTGTTGATGCAAACTGGACATTTAGCGATACTTCCGCTCGTCCGCCGGTTAGGCGAACATTCCCAAACATGCCCCTCAGGACATTTCCATTTAACTTTTTTCCCACTACCGAAACCAAGCGTTGTTGGATCCCATTTGAAAGCTTCGGTTGCAAGTTCGGGATGAGTGGTGGAGAGATCATTGAAACCTGCAAGAATTTTCTTACCTATGCAATAAGGGCAACCAGAACCCTGGCCAGTTCTAGAACCAATAGTTGATTCATAGACGTGTCCCTTCTTGCACTTCCAAGAGACTTTCTTTCCGCTACCGGCCGTAACCAGTTTTGGGTCCCAACCGTCAGCCTCCTTGGCAAGCGCAGGATGTGTTTGCGCAAGCGACTTCTTGGTTGTTCCCATGGATAAAGTGTTACGCATGCTTCTGACACGTTCAATCAAATTGCAGTTTTAAGCTTGAGATTGGGCTACTGCTAGCCGAATTAAGGCATTACCTGCGGAAATGACCTGGGTACCATCTAAATAACCGACTGACTTAACCCCTACCCCCCTTCAATTAGGTAACCTTTCAAAGCTACTGCTCTCATCCATTAAGAAGCCAGCGAGCGCAACACTGGGTTTCCAAGGGCCTTTCCAATAGACGTGCATCTTGCTAACCGATTAACAGGCAAGAGCATGAATGTTTGTGCAGCTAATCTATGCAATTGGTAATTTGCAAGGTCAATTTCCGCATTCTTAACATGATAATTAGCCACTGTTATCAGATATGTTCAAAGACGCATTGGTTTAGTTGCATCGATAGGTCTTTGATATCTGCGTTGAAGACAATCATCTATCTGCTCTTGAGTAATGCGCCTACTTCTTCCAAATTGATATGAATCTAGCTGATTTCTATGTATCAGTGAATAAACAGTGTCGCGACTGACTCCCATGATCTGCGCAACCTGGGCGGGGGAAAGGTAAGTCTTCATAATCTCCTAGCTAAGTTTTGGTATGGGTTTACTACCAATGATGCTGAATAAACCGCCTTTTGTAAGGTTATACGTGTCAGGAATTGGAGCTGAAAGATCACCCGACATAAAGTGAAGATGTGCATAGGGCTTGCCCTGTTTAGTAATTGCCCTACCTAGGGATATCCCAAGTCTCTTCGCATCAGCCTTCAAAGCTCGCTCTTCCTTCATGCTGTATCTCATGAAGATGGAATTCCTGAGGCACTCAGCAAACCCAATTACCTCGTTAATGCGTGCGGTAGTTAGCGTTGATTCATGGGCCAAATCCATAGCTTCCCCCTCCCAAATGAGATTGGTCCAGTAGTTAGACACCTCCCACTTCTCCTTGAGTAGCTTCTCAAGGCGTTTTGGTGTCAGGACCTCAAGATTGGTCAGGTGTACCAGGCGGAGCTGATGGCGAGGGATGGATATTTCAAATCTAAAGGTGCCTACAGGGATGGGCGGGGCATCATTAATCGGTTTAGCTTGCCTTTCCGCATACTTGTCATACAGTTTAATTTTTGTCGTTCTGTTTGATACTGGATAACTCAATGTATTGAGCTTTCCGCCATTGAGAAAATGGGTAGCAGCTCGATTGCGTGAGCGAGAGGGCCATGTAGCTTCAAGCTGGCGTAAAGAAAAGCGCTCATCGGTTATGTGGAAATCTCTTGCCAGGTCAATGCGGAATACCTCAATATCTTTGGCCCAGTCCTCAGGAAGTGAATAGCGCTCGCCCTTTTTCCTTGCCTTGGCAGCTCCTAACGGAAGAGCTGCGGGATCACCATGAAGAAGCACCCTCCGGATAACCAATTCTGTGATCGCAGGTAGTAAGTCAAAGGGGCAGAGCTCAAGCCCTGTATTCCGCGTGAAATCGGATGGATTGAATTCCATATACAACCGAAACCGTTGGTGGTCCCACTTGATGTAGATATCTGGGAAATCTGCGATTTGAGCGATGCCATCACTAGGCGTGCCATCTCGCTTAGGTTTTAGCAGTCTGGCCATGAAGGTTGGTAGGTGAATGGAGTCGGAGTCAATGCTTACCGCTATACGGGTCTTATCTACCCCATAGGTACCAGTAGATAGATAGCCCCGCTCCGCATCCATAGAATCTTGCGATTCACTGGAGGCAGGAGCAACATCAGACTCAGTAATACTCTTACTAATAGGTAGATAAAGACCCCTATTAGAGCCGTATGACTGCTTCTTGTAATTATCAAAATCAGTTATTGGCTTGGTGTAACTACCGTATCGCTGAGTTGATGAAGCTATTTTATCATTCTTCACGAGGCATTAGTTCCTAAAGTAAGACTGATAACTATCAATAAGTTCCCATGCAAACATTGATAGATACGTATGGCCCAAAAACGTTATATCTATCTTTACCGTCGGTATGCCTTCCACTTCTATTGCAGTAACGTCTAAGAAACCCAAGATTTGAAGTTCACCAACAGCTCTACTCAAGTCATGGATCCCATCCGAAAAGCACTCCAACAAGTCATGTGTCGTAGATACCTTTCCGCTGGATGTAATAATCTGCATTAGAACTCCGAATGCAGCGGCAGATGGCATTCCATAGAAGTCTTCAAGATCAATCTCGTCCTCAAACATTACAAACGCACCCTGCCCTTCTTATTGTGCCGAAGGGGCGGGTAACCCTTAGTTCCTGAGTTCTCCTTCGCTCGGCGAAGCCATGCATCTAGATCTTCCTTGTCGAAGTACCAGCGCCCGCCGATGGGATATCCACCTAATCCAAGGACTCGGTGGTTGGCGTGAATCCATGAATAGGAGTGCCCCAGATAGGTGGCAGCCTCGCGCATGGTTAAGCGGGTTTTATCCTTCAAATCGTTCATATGAACCTCCTGTAATGTTAGGTTATTGGGTAAAACCTATTAGGCAGACTATAAGAGGTCTGTTAGGATTCTGTCAAAAGTTGATAGGAGGCTGTATGGACAGTGGAGTTATCTGGGAAGCCAAGGCAAAGGATGTTTCCCATGCGATTAGCTGGCATGACGTTGTCATTCCGGACTACGGCAATTACCGCGTCTGGATCCATGCACTCGGCTCTGCGATTCTGACCGACTTTGTGGAGCGATTTAAGGGACCAATAGATGCACGTTTACAATTTAAGATCGCTGGGGTTGAAGTTCAATTGCAGGGCGCCAAGTTTCTTCCGGTTACCAACGATGAAAAGGTCGCTAGATTGAATATTGCATTGCTGCAGAAAGACGCACCATCGCAAGGATTGAAAGCCGCGCTCTTCAGGGAATTGCCATACTCCAAAATTGAAGTTGAGCACCTAAAGTGTATGCGCGCGTGCCGCATCAGAATTGAAGAGGAGTATCGCAAACCCTTAAGACTTACCGCGGTGGATTCTATCCCAACAATTATTTTCAAAGATGGAAAATCAGGTTCAGTATTTGAAAAAGCTGTACGCAATCGATTAGAAGTATCTTCCACCAAAGCAGACTCAATAGTTATTGCCAAGATTTATTCCGAGCTCTCCAAAACGGGCAGCAGCAATATTGTTAAACAAATCTGTGTAGACCTGGATGTTGAAAGCCAAACAATTTACGCCGCACTTCGTGTTGCCCGATCCCAAGGATGGTTAAGCGCCAGCGGTAAGGGAAAGTCAGGTGGAACTCTCACAAAAGAAGGCGAAACTTATTTCATTGATTCAGCCGGCCCAGCCAAGCTAACAAGTTGGATCTCCCGCGAAAGAGGAGCATCCAAATAATGGCATATGCACGCAAGAGAGGAAAGTATTTCTCTGCTCGCTGGCGCACCCGTCAAGGCCAACAAGCAGAGCGTGGAGGCTTCTCAACCAAGCGCGAAGCTGAGCAATTTGCGGAAGAGCAAGAAGCTTTAGAACGCAGAGGGAAGAACACGAAACCTTCAGAGGTAAACATGACAGTTCGTGAGTTCGTCCAAGAGATTTGGGGACCGTCGCTCGATGTCGAAAACCAGACAAAAATCGACTACGAAAACATATACAACAGCCATATTGACCCAGAGTTTGGGGATAGAGCGATTGGGACAATTACACCCGCTGAAATTCAACGCTGGCGAGTTCGCCTAAAGAACACAGTTGCAACAACGGGCTATCAATTAAAACCAAGCTACATCGAGAAATTAACCAACCAACTAGGTTCAATTCTGCGTGTTGCTTTGGATAATGAAGTTATACACAAGAATCCGATGACGAAGATAAAACGCAGAAAGCCCAAGTCCGCTAAGCGAATAGTTCCATTAGACATGCTTACTATTAAGTCACTTGCAGATGGATTTGCACCGCGTTGGCAGATTCTTGTTTGGATTGGATTCTTTACTGGAATGCGACCATCGGAGGTCCTTGGGCTTACTTGGGACAGGTTAGATTTTGAAAAGGAAGAGATAACGGTCGATAGGCAACTCAGCAGAGACGGAAGTAAGGTCTTTGCGGATCACCTTAAGACTTCAAAGTCTTATCGCAAGATTCCATTTTCACCATACCTACAAAAAATCTTGGTCGAGCACGTAGAACTACACGGGCTCGGTCCCCATGGATTAATAATGCAGAATAGATCTGGAAATGTTTGGCGTTATAAGGATGCATCTGCCATGTTCCGGCTAGTTGCTAGACCACTCGGTTTCGACAAAGGAGAGGGGATGCATCAACTTCGCCACACGTGTGCATCTGTCCTTATCAAGCTTGGCAATAACGCCAAGCAGATCCAAGAATGGCTAGGCCATGAATCAATACTCGAAACCATGGATACCTATGGCCACTTATTTCCGCGGGACTTACATGAAGTTTGTGAACGCCTAGATGCATACGTGGTTGAACAGATGGAAATAGCGGCTGAGCGGAAGATGCTTGCGTAAATGGGTAAATGGAATAAATTGAGGTTTATAAGGCGACTCTTCTTTATACTCAGTAAATGACAGATTATCGTTGGTTGATATACGCACTGATCTCTGCTGTAGCGGCTTCTCTCGTGGCGATTTTTGGAAAAGTTGGGTTGAGCGGAAATAGTGGAATTGATTCCACGGTAGCTACAACTATCAGAAGTCTTGTGATGTCTTCCTTCCTCATCGCCATTCTTGTCCTATCTGGATTGGGCTCTAAAGTTTCCACTGTTCGTGGATGGCCACTATTTTGGATAGGTGCCTCTGGGATTGCGGGGGCTGTCTCGTGGCTTTTCTATTTCAAAGCTATTCAAATTGGAAGCATCTCTAAAATTGCACCGATAGATAAACTGAGCATGCCATTTGCTGTGATCTTGGCTGTAATTATTCTCAATGAGAAGTATTCGAAGATAAATTGGCTTGGCCTGCTATTGATAGTTATTGGGGCATTTCTTGCAGCACTAAGCTGAAGTTTAGGGCCGTAAAACTCACCTGGCTCTCACCTGATTTTCATGTTGGTATGTGAGGCTATCTGCATGGGGAATTTGTTTAAATGACGGAGCACATACTAGTAGAATTTGTTTAAATGACGGAGCACATACTAGTAATTGAGGATGACCCTGCTTTAGCGAAGAACTTAATCTCCACGTTGGTGAGGTGTGGATTTAAATGCGAAGCTGTCGGTGATGGAAAATCAGCTATTGAGAAAATTGCAACAGGTAAATTTGATCTTGCACTACTGGATTTGATGATTCCTCAGCTCAATGGGTATGAAGTTCTAAAACACATTCAACGTGAAGGGTTTCCAATCCCTATTATCGTTGTGAGTGCCAAAGATGGCGAGTATGACCAAGCAGATGCCCTCGATCTAGGTGCTGATGATTTTATTGTTAAGCCATTTAATGCTGTCACTTTAGAGTCAAGAATTAGAGCCGTGCTGCGTCGCAGGCCGATTGGTTCATATACACAATTATCATCAGGAAGCCTAGAAGTTGATAGCGCTAAGCGACTCTGCACTCTCAATGGAGAGGAAATAGATTTAACAAAAATTGAATTCGATATCCTCTGGCTACTTATGCTGGCAGCAGGCACAACAGTCA
>CANFRP010000043.1 GCA_947449535.1 Actinomycetota bacterium
GCAGTATCCATAATTTCGATTACGCCGTTTTGGGTGGCTGCAGATTTACTCATCTTGGAAGTGGGATCCTGGAGATCATTGATCTTCGCTGCTGCTTTAAGAATGTATGCCTCAGGGATTGTGAATGTCGCACCATTCTTGGGATATGTTGAATTAAATCTCTGGCCAAGATCACGAGTGAGTTCAATATGTTGACGCTGATCTTCACCAACTGGTACTTGATTGGCTTGATACAACAAAATATCTGCCGCTTGAAGAATGGGATATGTAAAGAGGCCAACGACTGTGCGATCAGCCCCTGACTTCTGCGACTTATCCTTAAATTGAGTCATGCGGCCTGCCTCGCCAAATCCAGTGAGACATTCCATGACCCATCCCAGCTGATTATGCGCCGCAACATGGGATTGAACAAAGAGCGTAGATTTTTCTGGATCAATTCCGAGTGCAATTAATTGAGCAACAGATGCCAAAGTTCGCTTGCGAAGTGCTTGTGGATCTGGTTGAACTGTCAGTGCGTGAAGATCCACAACGCAATAAAAAGCATCATGACTCTCTTGTAGAGCTACCCATTGACGTAGCGCACCTAAGTAGTTGCCAAGGTGAAACGAATCGTGGGTCGGCTGAATTCCAGAGAGAACTCGCTTCACTGCTGGATCACTTTGTGCCATGAGTCGTATCTTTCCATTTATCACTCGATACTAATAACTGTCCCGCGCGCTTTCCCTCCATAGTTAAAATGGTCAGACGCGCTTGCGGTAAGTGAATGACATCATGAACTTCTGGCAATCGGCCTAGCTCATGCATAACAAAGCCGCCCAAAGTCTCATATGGACCTTGCGGTATGTGTATGCCCGTCTCATCATGGAGGTCTTCCAGTGAGATCAGGCCATCCACCTCAAAGTCGCCGCTTCGGGTCTGAGGGGTTACTTCGAGATCCTCCACGTCATATTCATCATGAATATCTCCAATGACTCGCTCGACCAAATCCTCCATCGTCACAATTCCATCGGTGCCGCCATATTCATCCAGGACGATGGCTATGTGGTGGCGCTTTGCTCTCATCTCTGCGAGCGCCGGAAGTACGCCTTTGGTGCCTGGCAAGAAGAGAACTGGACGAATCAATTCCAAGATAGGGAGATCCCCCGACATCTTGACTTGAGAATTGAGGAGGTCGCGAACGTGAATAAATCCGATCACTTCATCTGTGGATCCACGAGTTACTGGATAGCGAGAATGAGAATGTTCAACGGCGACGCGAATGGCATCTGAAATCGACAGCCCTACATCTAAGAAATCTACTTCTGTGCGAGGCAACATAATTTCGTGAAGCTGGAGATCACTCGCAGTGAAGACCTCCTCCACAATATCTCGCTCTTCATCTGTGAGAGCGGTATGTCCAGTAACGAGATCGACGAGCTCGGCTTCTGAGATTTCTGAGCGATGCTCCTCATTCTTCAGTCCAAAAATTTTAACGACGGTATTGGTGGAGGCCGAGAGCAACCAAATGACTGGACGAAAGATAATCGCAATTCGATTAATGGCGCCGGCTGAATAGAGCGAAATTATCTCGCCCCGAAAAAGAGCCAAACGCTTAGGTACAAGTTCACCAAAGACTAATGAGATATATGAGATCGCAATTGTGAGTACTACTAGGGAGACGGTGGAAGCAGTCTTCTCGGACAATCCGCGCTCTTTCAAAACGGGAATGAGGTAAACGCCGATTCGCTCAGAACCCAGAGCTGCAGAGAGAAAGCCACAGAATGTAACGCCTACTTGAGCGGCGGCTAAGAATCGATTGGGATCCTTAACCAGTTGAGCGACCTTGCTACCCCGCTTGCCCTTTGTCGCCTCCATCTGGCGAACCTGAGAGTCACGCAGGGAGATCAGAGATATCTCGGCAGCGACGAAGAAAGAACCCACTCCGATAAAGCAGAGGACCAGCAGGACATCCCAGAGGATTGCTGATGTGGTCGGGCTCATGGCCTAAGGGTACTTCCCATACGGGGGCCGACTCCCCTATGGTTGCGCCTGCGCCCGAGCGGGCGTGATGAATACCTTCATCCTAAGGATCGTCGGGCACGTACCTGCCCGGAGAAGGAGTAAAAATATGGCATCTGTCGTATTCGAAAATGCTTCACGCATTTACCCAGGCACAACTAAGCCTGCAGTAGACAAGTTGAACCTCACTGTTAATGATGGAGAGTTCCTTGTTCTTGTCGGACCATCAGGTTGCGGAAAGTCAACATCACTTCGCATGCTTGCTGGCCTTGAAGAGGTAGACCACGGTTCAATCCGCATCGGCGATCGTGACGTAACAAATGTTGCGCCAAAAGATCGCGATATTGCGATGGTGTTCCAGTCATACGCGCTCTACCCACATATGTCAGTTTCAGAGAACATGGGCTTCGCGCTCAAGATTGCTGGTATCGATAAAGCAGAGCGCGAGCGTCGCGTTACTGAAGCCGCAAAGTTGCTCGACCTAGAAGATTATCTCGATCGCAAGCCAAAGGCTCTCTCTGGTGGACAACGCCAGCGCGTAGCAATGGGTCGTGCGATTGTTCGCGAACCTCAGGTCTTCTTGATGGATGAGCCGCTCTCAAACCTCGATGCAAAGCTTCGTGTTGCAACTCGTACCCAGATCGCAGCGCTACAACGTCGTTTGGGAATCACCACTGTCTATGTAACACACGACCAGGTCGAAGCTATGACCATGGGCGATCGCGTTGCAGTGTTGAAGGATGGACTTCTTCAGCAAGTCGATACACCACGCAATCTTTACGATAATCCAGTAAATGCTTTCGTTGCAGGCTTCATCGGCTCACCAGCCATGAACCTCCTCACTGTTCCTGTCCAAAATGGCAAGGCGATGCTCGGTGATTTCCCAATCGATGTTCCGGCATCAGCTGGTTCATCAGTAACCGTTGGTATTCGTCCAGAGGGCTTCGTCCCAGCCTCAAGTGGTTTCCATGTTGATATCGAAGTTGTAGAAGAGCTCGGCTCTGATGCATTCGTATATGGCAAGCCAGGAGATGCAACAGTTAAGTTCGCAAACACAGCTGATGAAGGTGCACAAGTAATCGTGCGCTGGGATCCAAAGAATCCACCTAAGGCTGGCGATCGCATCACTGTCAACGCGATTCCATCTGCAATTCATCTCTTTGATGCAACCACAGGTGCTCGTATTTAATAAGTAATTGATATAAAAAACCCCCGCTAAATTTTTAGCGGGGGTTTTTTAATTTATCTATTAAGCCATTGCCTTCTTCAAGTTCTCATTGATTGCATCTAAGAAATCTTGAGTGTTGAGGTATGGAGCATCTGGACTAATGAGAAGTGCGAGATCCTTTGTCATCTTTCCGGATTCCACAGTCTGAATACAGACTTTCTCAAGTGTTGATGTGAACTCAGTAAGCGCTGGATTGTTATCCAACTTGGCACGGTGAGCAAGACCTTGAGTCCAAGCAAAGATAGAAGCGATTGGGTTTGTTGAAGTCGCCTTACCTGCTTGGTGATCACGGTAGTGACGAGTCACTGTTCCGTGGGCAGCTTCTGATTCACAAATAAGCCCATCTGGAGTCATCAAGACTGATGTCATAAGTCCGAGTGAGCCAAAACCTTGTGCGACGGTATCTGACTGAACATCGCCGTCGTAGTTCTTGCAGGCCCAGACATAACCGCCTTCCCAACGAAGGGAAGTTGCGACCATGTCATCGATCAAGCGATGCTCGTAGGTAATACCGGCAGCTTCAAATTTCTCCTTGAATTCTGCTTCAAAAATCTCCGCAAAGATATCTTTGAAGCGACCGTCATAGGCCTTCAAGATGGTGTTCTTGGTGGAAAGAAATACCGGGTAATTGCGCTTGAGGCCGTAGTTCATGGAGGCGCGCGCGAAGTCACGGATTGATTCATCCAAGTTATACATACCCATAGCAACGCCAGATGCAGGGAAATCAAAGACGTTGTATTCAATTTTCTCGGAGCCATCTGATGGCTCAAATATCATGGTCAACTTGCCAGCTGATGGCACTTTGAAATCTGTAGCTTTGTATTGATCACCAAATGCGTGACGACCGATAACGATCGGCTTTGTCCAATTGGGGACAAGGCGGGGCACGTTGGAGATGATGATTGGTTCGCGGAAGATGACGCCACCGAGGATATTGCGGACAGTTCCGTTAGGTGATTTCCACATCTGCTTGAGACCAAATTCCTTAACGCGGGCTTCATCGGGAGTAATAGTCGCGCACTTCACGCCTACGCCATGCTTCTTGATGGCATTAGCGGAGTCAATGGTGACTTGATCATTGGTGGCATCGCGGTGCTCCATACCAAGGTCGTAATACTCAAGATTGATATCGAGATACGGAAGGATCAAGGAATCCTTGATGAACTTCCAGATGATGCGAGTCATCTCATCGCCATCGAGCTCTACTACGGTCCCCGTTACTTTAATCTTTGACATATTTTTCCGTTTCTTCGATTTCGAATAATCTCTTAAAGATCTTTGACATCTGCTTGCTTTGCGCGGACAGCTTCTGCCGCCACTTTAAGTGCAGCAACTTCTGATTCAGTAAGTGCGCTCTCGACAACTTTCTTCACGCCGCCCTTACCAATCTCTGCCTCAACTCCGAGATAAACGCCAGAAATTCCATATTGACCATCTACCCATGCACATACCGGCATGACTGCGCCTGAATCTTCGATGACTGCCTTTGCCATACGAGCAGCTGCTGCTGATGGTGCGTAATAAGCAGAACCTGTCTTGAGAAGTGCAACGACTTCCGCGCCACCATTGCGGGTGCGATCGACTAGCTCATCAATCTCTGTTTGAGACAAGAGATCAGATAGCGGCTTGCCATCAACGGTGCAACGGCTAGGGACTGGAACCATGGTGTCGCCATGTGAACCCAGTGTCAGAGTCTTTACTGACGCTGTCGAAACGCCAAGCTTCTCAGCAACATTGTTGGTGAAGCGCGCCGTGTCGAGCATTCCTGCTTGACCAATCACGCGGTTCTTTGGGAAATTTGTGGCGAGCTGAGCAAGAGCTGTCATCTCATCGAGTGGATTAGATACGACGATGATGACCGCGTTTGGTGAATGCTTGGATATATTCTCGGCTACACCCCGAACGATGCCGGCGTTAACACCAATTAGATCCATGCGGCTCATACCTGGCTTACGTGGAAGTCCGGCAGTAATAACTACAACATCGGAATTGGCTGTGGCTTCATAGCCAGCACCTTCTGGAGTTGTGGTTGCGCCAACTACTTTAGTTTCAAATCCTTCGATAGAACGCGATTGGTTCATGTCGAGCGCGAGACCTTCTGATTTACCTTCCAGAATATCTGTGAGAACAACTGTCTCAAAAATGTCATACTCTGCTAAACGGAGCGCAGTTGTTGAACCATAAAATCCTGCACCAACAACAGTTACTTTTCCTGAACGTGCCATGAATTGCTCCTCAGATATGTAGGACGTTTTCCTTAAATCTTATGACTGAATATTACTTGGCATGTGGCAGTGTGAGCGCCACCACAAAAAGCAGAGCACAAATAGCCACTGGGAGAATAATTTCGATTCGCCGATGGCGAGGTGAGCGTGCATATCGAATGGAGATCACAATTGAGGCGCTCAATGAGATGAGGACGCCACCAGTGCGCACTGCCCCGAGAGCTGCTGCCAAAACTCCGATAATTACTACTCCGATTGAACCAAAATAAATACGAGATATTTTCTCTGATTTCCAATCGTTGACTTTCATTTCTAGCGTTGTGCCATTTCAACCACATTGGAGAGCAGCATCGCGCGAGTCATAGGCCCAACTCCACCTGGCATCGGCGCAAGATAGGAAGCAACGCTTGCGCAGTCCGGATGAATATCTCCCACTAATCCTGCATCAGTACGAGTGATTCCCACATCCAAAACTATGGCGCCAGCTTTGATCATCTCGGGACGTAAAAAGTGCGCTTGGCCGATTGCTGCAATGACAATATCGGCACGCTTGGTGTGCTGGATAACATCTTTAGTACCAGTGTGAGTAATCGTGACTGTGGCGTCATCGCCTTTACGAGAAAGCAAGAGTGCAAGCGGGCGGCCCACGGTGATGCCACGCCCCATGACCACAACTTCGGCGCCTTGTGTCGAAATGTTGTAGCGATGCAAAAGCTCAAGAATTCCGCGAGGAGTGCAAGGAAGTGGGGCTTTTTCGCCAATAACTAATTTGCCGAGATTGAGCGGATGGAGCCCATCTGCATCCTTATCTGGATCGATTGCCTCTAACAATTTATTTCCATTGATACCCGCAGGAACAGGAAGCTGAAGAATATAGCCCGTGCACTCTGCGCTCTTGTTGAGATCATCAATGGCCGCTAATACATCTTTTTCTTTGGCACTTGCCGGAAGGTCGATGCGAATCGAATTAATTCCCACCTCTGCGCAATCCTTATGTTTTCCGCCCACATAGGAATGAGATCCTGGATCATCGCCCACCAAAATTGTGCCAAGTCCTGGCTTGACCGACATGCCTGCAACGATTTGTGCGAGTTCAGATTTGATGGCCGTGGCAGTGGCTTTGCCATCAAGTATCTGTGCGCTCATGTCCTAATCCTATCGTCGAACATTAGGCATGCGAAAAATGGCGAATCCCCGTGAAGAACATAGGGATATTTGCCGCGACAGCAGCTGCAATTACTTCTTCATCTCGCACTGATCCACCTGGAGCAACAATTGCGACAACTCCCCCATCAATCAAAATTTGAAGTCCATCGGCAAATGGGAAGAAGGCATCACTTGCACCGACCGAGCCTGGTGCGAGATCACCAGCACGAGAGATTGCAAGCCGCGCAGAATCCACACGATTTACTTGGCCCATGCCAACTCCGGTTGATGCACCATTTTTTGCGAGCAATATCGCATTGCTCTTCACTGCACGAACAGCTCTCCAAGCAAATATGAGATCGGCCTTAATTTGTGCGCTCACTTGCCCGCCAGAGACTTGCTTCCAATTGTCCGGGTTATCACCATCAGCATCGATGAGATCTGATTGCTGTATCAACATACCGCCGGAGATAGGGCGGAACTCTTCTTGCGCAGTCTTGTAACCAGAGATTTCCAAAATTCGAATAGAAGGTTTCTTACTTAATATCTCGATCGCACCTGCTTCATATCCAGGTGCAACAACTACTTCCGTGAAAATCTCAGCGAGTTGAGTTGCCATCTCTATGGAAACTGGACGATTGGCTGCAACAACACCTCCAAATGCA
>CANFRP010000044.1 GCA_947449535.1 Actinomycetota bacterium
AGCCGATAAATGGGGCCACCTACTTGCAACACTTGTATCTGCCACTGCTTTTGGAATTGCTGCAACCGAGTTCTTTGCCATGCAAGGACGCACAGGTGAAGCACGCGCTGCTACCCAGAAGATTTTTGATTGGATCAACGTAGGCTCATTTAAAGTCGATGCTTCATTACTCCTAGATCAGCTCTCTATCTGTTTTGTACTTCTTATTACTGGCGTGGGAACTCTGATTCATATCTATTCCATCGCCTATATGTCACATGATGAAAATCGTCGCCGCTTCTTCTCCTATCTCAATCTCTTTATTGCGGCTATGTTGCTCTTGGTACTTGGCGATTCATATCTCAACCTCTATGTCGGTTGGGAAGGCGTCGGCCTCGCCTCCTATCTATTAATCGGTTTCTGGAATCAGAAGCCGGCCTATGCAACTGCAGCTAAGAAAGCATTTGTTGCCAACCGCGTTGGCGATGTTGGTCTCTCACTTGCCATCATGATTGCCTTCGCCCAATTTGGCACCGTCTCATTTGCAGGGGTGAAGCAAGCAGCTCACACCGCATCTCCGGCAGCGCTCACAGCTATTGGTGCAATGTTGTTATTGGCAGCCGCCGGTAAATCTGCTCAGTTCCCATTGCAATCTTGGCTGGGTGATGCGATGGCTGGTCCAACTCCAGTATCGGCGCTTATTCACGCAGCGACGATGGTTACTGCCGGCGTCTACCTAGTTACTCGCTCTAACTTTATTTTTGATGCATCTAAAACTGCTCAACTTTTGGTTGTCATAGTAGGTGTCATCACCCTTCTATTTGGTGCACTTATCGGTACAGCTAAAGATGACATTAAGAAAGCTCTTGCCGCATCGACGATGTCTCAAATCGGTTATATGGTTTTAGCGACCGGCCTGGGCCCAATCGGTTATGCCTTTGCGATCATGCATCTGTTAACTCACGGCTTCTTTAAGGCGGGAATGTTCTTGGGCGCAGGCTCTGTCATGCATGGCATGGATGATGAAGTGAATATGCGCCGCTATGGTGGCATCTCCAAAGTCATGCCGATTACTGCTGTGACATTTGGGCTTGGTTACCTCGCCATCATCGGAGTTCCACCATTTGCTGGTTTTTATTCCAAAGATAAAATCATTGAAACAGCATTTAATGCGGGGGGAGTGAAGGGTATTCTCCTTGGCGGTGCCACTCTTCTCGGCGCTGCAATCACTGCGTTCTATATGACTCGAGTTATCACCATGACCTTCTTGGGTGCTCGTCGTTGGGATGAGAAGGCCCATCCTCATGAAAGTCCAATTCTCATGTGGGCGCCAATGGCAATTCTTGCAATCGGTTCTGTTGCATCTGGCTTCTTATTGAGTTCGGGAAGCGCTCTTGTAAATTGGTTACAGCCCGTAGTAAATCCAGCGAACCACACGCATGCCGAAGAGTTCTTGAATCCACTTGTTGTGTCAGGGTTGGCACTCGCAGCAGTTGTTGTTGGTGTTTCTATCGCTGTGATGAAGTACCGCACAGTAGCGGTTGTGGCCCCTGCAGATGTCTCCATCTTTACACGTGCTGCTCGCAAAGATCTCTATCAAGATTCATTTAATGAAGCGGTCTTTATGCGCCCAGGTCAATCACTCACATCCGGACTTGTATCAGCTGATGAGAAATTTATTGATGGCGCTGTCCGCGGTGTTGGTGCTTCACTCATGGCTAGTTCGGGTGGATTCCGTAAGATTCAAAATGGATATGTTCGGACCTATGCACTGGTTATGGTCGTTGGCGTTCTGGCGCTACTCACAACAATTTGGATGGTGACGTTATGAGTATTTTGACGACTCTACAATTAATTCCTTTGATTGGCTCTCTTGTTCTCATTGCTCTTCCCAAAGAGAATGGAAAACTAGCCAAGCAGATCGCGCTTGGCATTTCGCTTGTAGTACTTGGGGCAGCCATATATATGTGGACCCAATTCGATACCTCATCCCAAGCTCTGCAATTTGTGGAAGTCCGTAAGTGGATTGATTTCTTCGGCATCAATTACGCAGTCGGCGTAGATGGAATGGCGTTAGTTCTGATTTTGATGACTGTGATCTTGGTTCCGATCGTCATCGTTGCTGGTTGGAATGAATCCGAAGGTGGACGTTGGAGCGTTAAAACTTTCTATATTTTGATGATGGTTCTAGAAACCATGATGATCGGAGTATTTGCTGCAACCGATCTCTTCCTCTTCTATGTGATCTTTGAAGCGATGCTCCTACCTGTTTATTTCCTTATAGGTGGCTATGGACGCGGAGAGCGAGCAGCAGCTGCTCTGAAGTTCTTGATGTATAGCCTCTTCGGCGGCTTGTTGATGCTTGCTGCAGTGATTGGAATTTACATTACTGCCATCGGCCAAATTGGCGGAACTTTTGATATTCAGAAGTTATCAACTCTACAAATTGCGAGTTCAACTCAGAACTGGCTCTTCTTAGGTTTCTTTATCGCATTTGCTATTAAGGCGCCGCTCTGGCCGTTCCATACCTGGTTGCCATCAGCAGCAAAATCTGCAACTCCCGGAACCTCGATTTTGCTTCTGGGCGTTCTCGACAAAGTCGGAACCTACGGAATGATTCGTTTTTGCATGACACTCTTCCCAGAGGCGACAAAGACTTTTACTCCTTACATCATCGCACTTGCCGTCATCTCTATTCTTTACGGCGCCTTCCTTGCCATCGGCCAGAAAGATATTAATTCTCTGATCGCTTTCACTTCGATCTCACACTTTGGATTTATTACATTGGGAATTTTTGCCCTCACTTCACAAGGACTCTCGGGTGCAATTCTCTATATGGTCAACCACGGTATTTCTACAGCGGCGCTATTTATGACTGCGGGTTGGATGGTCGCAAGGCGCAAATCTTCACAGATTGCAGATTTCGGCGGACTCCAACGAGTTACACCAATCTTGGCGTGGTCTTTCTTTATTGCAGGGCTTTCAGCCTTGGCACTTCCAGGGCTCTCAAGTTTCGTCAGCGAATTCCTTGTACTCCTCGGAAGTTTTGCTAAATATCCAGTGGCTGCAATTCTTGGAACTACCGGAATAATTTTGGCTGCGCTCTATGTGCTTCTTGTTGTTCAGCGCTCACTTCATGGCGAAACAAAGCCAGGAAATGAAGCTCTCTCAGATCTCAATCTTCGCGAGAAGTTAGTGATTGCACCAATTATTGCAATGCTCGTAATTTTCGGCTTCTATCCAAAGCCACTAGTTGATGTTATTAATCCGACTTCTGCCAACGTGATGAGCCATGCAGGTGTTAGTGACCCAGTACCAACTGCAACAAGTAAGGCAGGTAAATAAGAATGACTGCTCCGGTACTGAATTACGCAATCCTTGCCCCAATTCTTATTGTCTTGGGCGGTGCACTCATTGGCGTTCTCATCGAAGCTTTTGTCGCAAAGAAGCTTCGAGGGCGGATCCAAATTTCTGTTGCGGCGCTTTCACTAGTCGCAGCTTTTGCGCAATTGATCCATGTTCGATTTAAGACTTCCACAACTGCGGCCATTGGCTCTGTGACAATCGATGGCGCTGGAATATTTCTCGAAGGAACAATTCTCGTCTTAGCTTTTGTCGGGCTCATGCTCATCGCTGATACTGATAATTTCACTGCGCAAGCATCTGCAATTCCAGGTTCAGCCGAAGAATCTGCTGCGATTGCATCTGGCAAGCAGCAAACCGAAATCTTCCCACTCACTCTCTTCGCAGTTGCAGGAATGTTGCTCTTCCCACTGGCATCAGATTTGATCACGCTCTTTGTGGCGCTCGAAATGCTCTCCTTGCCGCTCTATCTTATGACCGGACTTTCTCGCCGCCGCCGTTTGCTCTCACAAGAAGCTGCTCTCAAATACTTCTTACTAGGCGCTTACTCATCGGCCTTCTTCCTTTTTGGATCCGCCTTCCTCTACGGATATTCCGGTTCACTTTCCCTTACAAATATTGCTGCGGCAATTACGGGACCAGGTGGAAACGATGTATTCCTGCTACTTGGAATAGTTTTTGTGGCCGTTGGTCTGCTCTTTAAAGTGGGAGCAGTTCCCTTCCATTCCTGGACTCCAGATGTTTATCAGGGCGCTCCAACGCCAATTACTGGCTTTATGGCCGCTTGCACAAAGGTCGCCGCCTTTGGCGCAACACTTCGCATTTTCTATGTTGCATTGGATTCGGCGCAATGGTCATGGCGTCCAATCCTCACCGTCATAGCGATAATCACCATGCTCTTTGGTGCAATTGCCGCCATCATTCAGCGCGATGTGAAGCGTATGTTGGCGTACTCATCTATCACCCATGCGGGCTTCCTATTAATTGGTGTTATCTCACTCAATCGTCCAGGTCTGATCGCATCACTCTTCTATCTCTTCGTTTACGGCTTTGCGACACTCGGCGCATTTGGAATTGTCACCCTCGTTCGGGATTCTTCTGGTGAAGTTACCGATATCAATCGCTGGACTGGCTTAGCTAAGAAATCTCCAGTTATCGCTTCACTCTTCGCACTCTTCCTTTTGAGCTTCGGCGGAATTCCATTGACCGCTGGTTTTGTCGGAAAGTTCTCAATTTTCACTGCTGCGTATTCGGGCGGAAACACTCTGGTTGTAATTGTCGGCGTGCTGGCCAGCGCTATCGCGTTGCTCTTTTACTTACGTGTAGTTCTTTTACTCTTCTTCTCCGAGCCAACCAGCGAGAGCGTCTCAGTAGTAATTCCTTCACTCCTCACCCGAATTGCAATTGGAATTAGCGCCCTTGTCACCGTTGTTTTGGGCATCTATCCAAACCTCTTGATCAACCTTGTAACTTCCTACAGCTTCTTCAATCGCTAGTTTTCCCGCGATCGATTACGATTAAGAAATGTCCCGCCTAGGTATTCCCGCCATCGATCCTGCCCTCGAGGCAGAGATTTTGGCGAATATGGTTAAAGTCGAGGAGCTCCTCGCCAGCCATATTGAAGGTAAATATCCACTTGTCATTGAAACTTCTCGCCATTTAGTTGAGGCCGGTGGAAAGCGCCTTCGTCCATTAGTGACACTTTTAGCTTCTTACTTTGGCCCCAATCGAGGCAATGAGATTATTAAAGCTGCTGTTGTCGTGGAGTTAACTCACCTGGGAACTCTCTATCACGATGATGTGATGGATGAAGCTCCGATGCGACGTGGCGTGGAGAGCGCTAATGCTCGCTGGAACAACACTGTTGCAATCCTTACCGGCGATTATCTTTTCGCTAAAACATCCGAGATGTTGGCAGACCTTGGACCTGAAGCGGTACGACTTCAAGCACATACTTTTGAACGCTTAGTCATTGGACAGATCATGGAGACGCAAGGTTCAACTCCAGGGATGTCTATGCTCGATCACTATTTAACCGTTGTGTTAGATAAGACATCATCTCTAATTGCAACAAGCGCTAGATATGGCGCCATGCTTGCGGGTGCCGACCAAGCAACGATTGACACTTTAACAAAATATGGCGAGAAGATGGGAACAGTCTTCCAATTAGCAGATGACATTATTGATATCGCCAGCACATCTAATGAATCTGGAAAAACCCCAGGAACAGATCTCCGAGAAGGTGTTCCGACTCTTGTCACGCTATACATCACAGAATCTAATGATCCTAAGGATGCAGAGCTTAAGAAGATTCTCCTTGCTCCCATTACTGATGAAGCTATTGTTCAATCGACATTAATTGCCCTTCGCAGCCACGAAGCGCTAGCGAAATCTCGGGTATTAGTAAATCAAATGGCAGATGAAGCGAAGGCAGCTCTTGTTCCTCTGCCGGATTGCCCAGCAAAAGATGCGCTAATCAGCTTGTGCGAGGCTGTTATTACTCGTACTGCCTGATTTCACAAGATCGATTGCAAGTGTGGCGAGCGCTATCCAAATAATTAAGAATCCGGCCCAGCGAGAGACTGGCATATCTTCATGTCGAATCCAGACACCGATACTGAATTGAATGGTCGGAGTGATGTATTGCAAGAGTCCAATGATTGTAAATGGTAAGCGAGTTGCGGCACCGTTGAAGAAGAGAAGTGGAATAGCCGTTACTACGCCAGCAGAAATTAAAAGAATGGTGAGGCCGGGGGAGTAAGCAAAGTGACCCTGCCCCTTGTGAGAAATCCAAAGTAAATAACCAAGGTAAAAGGGGGATGAGATAAGAGTTTCAACTGCAAGACCTTGGAGAGCACCTAGATTGAGTTTCTTTTTCACAAGACCGTAAGACCCCCACGATGTTGCGATGACAAGTGCAACCCATGGAACTTCGCCATACCCAACAGTCAGAATGAGAACGCCAAGACCAGCTACCGCAACTGCCAGTTTTTGGAGAGTGCGCATCTCTTCTTTGAGAAAAATAATGCCAAAAGCGATAATTATTAGGGGGTTGATGTAATAGCCCAGTGCGCCTTCAACAACCTTTCCCGAATTTACAGCCCAGATATAGACCAGCCAATTGATAGAGATTAAAGCTGAACTTATAAAGAGACGGAAGGCAACTTTAGGTTGGCGCAAAATCGCTAGCGTCTCCTTTAGTTTTTTAGAGAATGAGAGAGCGATGAGGCACACCACTAAAGTCCAGACCGCGCGGTGCGAAACGATTTCTTGCGAGGTCGCAGGTTCAAGCAGTGGCCAATAGAGGGGAAAGAGACCCCAGAGTGCGTAGGCAGCTAAGCCAAAGATGAGCCCGGTCTTATAACGACTCATCTATTAGCGGTAGTTCGTAAATTGAACTGCAAAATCCCAATCGCCGGCTTTGACGAGTGCAATAGTGGTCTGGAGGTCATCGCGATCCTTTGATGTTACGCGAAGGGTCTCACCCTGAATCTGAGTCTTAATTGACTTTGGGCCTTCATCGCGAATTTTCTTTGCAATCTTCTTTGCATTCTCAGTAGAGATGCCATCCTTAAGTTCGCAAACAATTTTGTAGATTTTGCCGGAGAGCTCTGGCGCCTTGGGATCCAAGTGCTTAAGGGATACCCCTCGCTTAACCATCTTCTCCTTGAAAACTTCAAGTACGGCTTTTGCTTTCTCTTCGGACTCTGCCTCGATCAGGATCTTGCGATCACCGCTCTTCTCAATTTTGCTACCGGTGTTCTTGAAGTCAAAGCGGGTAGCGATTTCACGGTCGGCCTGATTGAAGGCATTATCGACCTCCATATCGTCGATCTCTGAAACGATGTCGAAGCTGGAATCTG
>CANFRP010000045.1 GCA_947449535.1 Actinomycetota bacterium
AACCACCCAATTCTGCAACAGTGATTGATAACCGCAATGATGCAAACATCAGCACAGGCAAACCTCTATTTGATGCGAAAGAGAACTTCAGCGGATTGTGGTTGATTGAGGTTGAGAGCCCTGAAGTAGCTGAAAGGTTGGCGTATGCAGCTTCAAAGGCATGCAATAGAAAAGTAGAACTTCGCCCAATGCATTAAGCGTGGATCGAATGCCTCCGGCTTATAGGGCGAATCTTCTTTGATTTCCTAAAAATATCTTATGATTTGGGCATGGCTGAAAAGAAAATAACTGGTCCGGCATCGTATTTTCCTTCGAGCGAGAAGAAGTACGGAAAGCCAATTGAGTATTGGATGAAGGAGCTCAAGAAAGTTTCTAAGTTGGCGCACATGGAGCAAGTTGCGCAGCTAAAAGAAAAGTTTGAATTGGGCCATGGTCACGCAAACGCTCTAGTCCATGTATTTCGTCAGAAGAACGGCTTATAGGGCACTCGTACTCACATGTATATTCCCAGACATTTTCAGCCGGGAGAAACTGCTGCTCAAGAGTTTTTATCGCAAATTGAATCGGGACATTTAGTCACCAATTCTGAAAAAGGTCTTATCTCCACACTTCTCCCATTGGTCTACGATCCAGTTTCAAATTCACTTCTTGGCCATATTGCCAAGCTGAATGAGCAATGCACCTTGGGAACCGATCAAGAAGCACTTCTAATCTCCGCGCTGAATGAAACCTATATTTCTCCCAATTGGTATGCGTCAAAGGAGCTCCATCACAAAGTTGTGCCGACTTGGGACTACATGATGGTTCATGCTTACGGGCAATTGCTTTTCCACAACGACCCTGACTGGCTAATGAATCAGGTAACGCGATTAACGAATCGCTTTGAATCAGCGCAACCTCAGCCATGGAAGATTGATCAAGCGCCAAAGGATTATGTTGATGGCCAAATCAAAGCCATTGTTGGAGTTGAACTTAAACTGAGCCGAATTGAGGTTTCATTCAAAATGAGCCAAAACAAATCTGAGGCTGATTTGGATGGAGTAATAGCCGGACTTACAAAGGCTGGTAAGAGTTCTATTGCTGAAGCCATTACTTCTCTACGTCCAACCGAAAAGTAGAAATCGCTCTAACTCCCGCTTTCAGTGGTGACCCCTCCCTATACTCTTTGCATGGCTGAAAATAAGATTCGATCAGAAATCATTGAAACTGGCAATCCCCACATTAAGTCTGCTCGAATCATTATTCAGGCAGATCCATCCTTGATTTTCTCATTCCTTAGTGACCCTAAGAGGCATAAAGAAATTGATGGTAGCTCGACTATCACAGCAAATATAAGTGGACCGGATGAAATGGTTCTAGGTTCCAAATTTGGAATGAAAATGCACCTGGGCATTAATTATCGAATTCTCAATACTGTTGTGGAATATAAGAGAGATGAATTGATTGCCTGGAGACATTTAGGTCGCTGGAGATGGCGATATGAGTTGGTGGATCTTGGAAACGGCTCAACCCAAGTCACTGAATCCTTCGACGGCTCTTACGCTCCGGGGATTGCTCAGATATGGCTTAGAGTCCGCAAGGCTTATCCATGGACTCAACTTGCCGTGGCTAAGACGCTAGTTCGCCTCAAGAATGCGGCTGAGGAAAAATAGTTATCGAGTAGTGGTTCGCTTCGCGGTGCCAACGAAAAATGGTTGCGATGTCCCATCGGATTGTGGCGAGATACCATCTAGAACAAGTCGCTGGGCAGATGCGCTTTCGAAGGCGTTAACTGAAAGGAATACCGCGGCAATTGCGATCGCGATTCCCATTCTTTTCATGCCTAAATTTTATTCGTCGAATAAATGGGGGACAGTTCAGGATATGACCACCATTTGGTCAACGCCTGGTATTACCCTTGGCCATCGGAAGCAAGTAATTTTCAAGTAGCGAGGTGGACTCAGGTGGCTCTCACCAAAGATAAGAACTGGTGGAGACAAGCCGTTATTTATCAGATCTATCCACGTTCTTTTAAGGATTCCAATGGGGATGGTCTGGGCGACATCAAAGGCATCACTTCAAAAATTGATTACTTATCTTCACTGAATATAGATGCAGTGTGGCTTTCCCCGTTCTATCCATCCGCGCTAGCTGACGGTGGGTATGACGTCGATGATTACCGTGATGTCGATCCAAAGCTGGGAACTCTCGCTGACTTCGATGAAATGTTGCGTCAATTGCACGATGCGGGAATACGAGTCTTCGTCGATATCGTTCCTAATCATTCATCCAATCGCCACGAATGGTTTAAAGAGGCGATCGCTGCCGAGCCAGGTTCGGCGGCTCGCAATCGCTATATTTTTCGTGATGGAAAAGGTGCAAATGGTGAATTGCCACCTTCTAATTGGCCATCGCACTTTGCGCCAAGCGCATGGAGTCATGAATCAACCCAAGGCGGCAAACACAATCAGTGGTACTGCCACCTATTTGCACCGGAGCAACCAGATTTCAATTGGGACAATCGAGAGATCGAAGAGGATTTCCTCAAGACCTTAAAGTTCTGGGCTGATCGTGGGGTTGATGGATTCCGGATTGATGTCGCTGCCGGGCTCAAGAAAGATTTATCCGAGCCGCTTCGCGATCAAGATACTTATCCGGGTTTCAATAATCCGATGACCGGTGATGACGTGCTCTTTGATCGCAACGAAGTTCATGAGGTCTATAAGGAATGGCGGAAGCTTTTTAATCAATATGATCCACCACGCGTGGCGGTCGCAGAGGCGTATGTGCGCCCAGAGCGGCTAGTGCATTACTCCAGCCAAGAAGAGTTGGGGCAAGCATTTAACTTTGATTTATTGGAAGCCAACTTCAATGCTTCTGAGTATAAAAAGATTATTGATACTTCTCTTAAGCAAGCTAAGCTCAATGGATCATCGACCACCTGGTGTCTTAATAACCATGATCAGATGCGCCCGGCAACAAAGTATGGCTTGCTTCCCATCGTAGATCGCATTCGCTGGAAGAATTCTGGCGGCACAACTCATCCGTTGGATATCACTGCTGGTATCAATGCAGCAGTAGCGGGATCAATGTTAATTATGGCCTTACCTGGATGCACATATATTTACCAAGGCGAAGAATTGGGATTGCATGAAGTGTTGGGTATTCCGGAAGATCAGATTCAAGATCCTCAATATCTGCGCAATCTCAAAGCAGATGTTGGCCGCGATGGTTGCCGCGTTCCTTTGCCGTGGAGTTCGACTGGTAGATCTTTTGGCTTTGGCGATGGGGGAGCCCACCTTCCTCAACCAGCATGGTTTGCCCAATATTCAGTAGAAGCAGAAAGTAACGATGCTTCATCTCCACTCTCGGTTTTTCGCAAAGCGCTCGCCCTTCGAAAAACACTCATTACTGAGGAAGAGATCACCTGGCACGAGACTGGCGATGATGACGTACTCCACTTCTCTCGCCCCAACGGCTGGCACTGCATCACCAACTTTGGTGGCGGGCTGTATAACTTCGGCGCAATCGGAGAAGTCATTCACAGTTCTGCGCCATTAGCGCCATCAGGGATTTACAAGGGCCATGGAAATCTCACTCTAGGCGGAGAGCTTGCACCGGCATCTACAGTATGGATAAAGAAGTAGCTATCCCTTAATTCCCAAATAGAGAAGCCCGGCAATAACGATGAAAACACCCACCCAACTAGTTGTTGTTAAGTGGTTGTGAAGGACGGTCACCGACAACAAAGTGGCAGTCACTGGCTCTGCAAGAACTAAAGTCGATGCGTTACTAGCTTTCAAGTGAGTTAACCCGTAAGAGTAAAGCGAGTAAGCCAGCGCAGTTGCAATTATTCCCAGCCAAAGGAGAAGACTTAAATTTTTTGCCGAACTCATCCAGTGATGTGATCCGACAAATAAGAAGGGCGAAAGCAGCATCGCAGCAAGCGCAAAACTCTTGCCAACGAAGTGACTCATGGGATATCCGCTTTTCAAGATTGAGCGCCCCGCGACGTTAAATGATGCAAAACCTGCTCCTGCGCAGAGAGCAAGTAAGACTCCCGCGAAATTGAAAGTAGCCTGCTCCGCATTTGCGTTGAGCGTAATTATTCCGATCGTTGTAATACTGGTGGCAAGCAGCCAAGTGCGGCTTGGCCTCTCATGGCCCGATATCCACGAGAAAATTCCGGTAAAGACTGGAGATGATCCAAGCGCAGTAACTGTCGCAATGGCGACCCCAGTGAGGTGCACTGCTGAAAAGAATGCTAATTGGTATGCGGCCACACCAAGGGCACAAATCCAGAGCACAGATCGGGGAAATCTCTTCGAATTTTTCACTCGAAGTGAAATGATCCAGAGAATTAATGAACCAATGAGAAGCCGGGCGCTTCCAATGGCAAGTGGACTCATCCCATCGCCGTATAAAGATTGACTGGTGCCAGTGGTGCCGAAGCACACTCCGGCAATAACTACTGCAACAACTGCGAGTCTTTGATTGATGAGAATCTCTTAGTTGAAGTAGGCGATAATTGCGCCAGCGACCGTTAAGTTGATCGCGTCGTTGGCGGTCTCGATGATCCACACTTTAAAGTTCTCGCCACCGAAAAGGCGGTGACTCAGTGATGCGAACATTGCGATGCCAACACCTAGCGCAAAGCCCACCCCAGCTCCATCGAGGATTCCAAAATTAGAATGGCCATGTTGGAGTGAAGTTACAAAAATTCCCACAGTAAGGGTTTGAATGAGAACTCCAACAATGGTTCCACCAAAGAGAACCACGGGCTTGTTCTGATTCACGGTGAGCTGGCCTGATTCAATACCGCGCGCTTTCATCCACATCGGATAAAAGGTCTTTGGTCCAAACCAGATTCCGCCGCTTGCGAAGGAAACAATAAAGGCAATGAGTACGCCGATGAAGTTAAGTCCGGAAATTGTCATGTAGGAAGTTTAAATCATCAATTTCAAAAATCGGCACTGCCGGCCGAGCTTTATTCCGCCTTAAATATTGTTAAGGGGGTCCGCCAGATGGATTCACTTACAAGCTCTCGACCCGCATGCTGGAGGGCGCTGCGAATAGATGCTCGGATAGCTTTTCTGCTGAAACGCATAAGTAAGAAAGTCGCCGAAACCATAGCTCCGGGAATCGCCGCCTGGCGATGAAACCAAAGGGCCCAGCTCGCCGCAACGATTAGGAGAATGCTTTGAAGTTTATGTGACTTGGTACTCATAGTCAGAACTCTACGCCTCCAGATGTAGAGTGCAGTCTTATCTCCAAGATTGGATATCGTGCCATGGTTTTGACCTTAGCTGTGATTCTTGCCTGGCTCGCGGTCTTCATTATTCCCACTCAGTTAATCATTAATAAGGGACTTCACTTCGGAAAGAATGTTCCCGTTAGCTGCAAATCAGAGCATCTTTACCAAACTATTTGGATTCCAGGGATTTCGCTCAAAGCATTTCGCTGGGGGAGAGTTCGATATCAATACTGTCCAATTGGAAAACATTGGTCGTGGACCCACCAACTAGATCGAAAAGCACGAACGCCAGAAGCTTTGCTTGACGCATCGAAAGTTCATGATTTACGAATTCTTTAGTTTTATTCCTTGCTTGTGAATGCGCGCACTTGTCGTACAACCCCCATGATAGAGAATGCGGCAAGAACCCCAACAACCGCGAAGAAAATTAGATATGTATCGCGCGGTACATGTCGAGCAAAGGTCAAAATGTAGATTTGGGGGATAAGGAAATTGAGCGCCGAATAAAAGCCCCACTTTTGAATCTCGCGACCCCGCTTTGTAAAAAGAGAGACAGCCAGTCGCGCGGTCGATGTTCCGTAAAACCATGAAGTGATGAGGTCAACAATGAAAAATCCAATGGGATTTACTCCGTACTTTCCAAGAGTCTTCCAAACAACATAGGTCGCACCGAAGGAATAGAGCACGATGGTGCTTGCCCACATGCGCTCCCAAAAAGTTTGGCGCTTGGAGCGAGGCGCATCCTGAGAGTTTTGTGAGCGCTTCATACGTTGAGGGTATTGCACGAAGGGCGATTAAGTAGAGGTAGCCCTCTCCCTCACCCATTCCCATATCTCAATTTCAGGTCTAGGTTTTTGCTAACCGCTGACAGAGATGTCAGACCCCTTAGAGAAATAAGGAGCACAAGCATGACTGATTATGTTGCACCTGGATTACCTGGAAGCAAGGCGACTTTCAAAGCGCGCTATGACCATTGGATTGGCGGGGAATATGTAAAGCCGCAGTCAGGTCAGTATTTTGAAAATGTCACTCCTGTTACCGGAAAGGTTTTTTGCGAAATAGCTCGAGGAAACGCAGCCGATATCGATAAAGCGCTCGATGCTGCTCATGCCGCCGCCCCTGCTTGGGGTAAGACATCTGCAACAGCGCGTGCAATTATTTTGAACAAAATTGCAGACCGCATGGAAGCACACTCATCTCACTGTTGATGTGGTTCCCGGGCGTGGCGGTGGTTTCTCACTCGAATTGCCAGAGGGTAAGCGCTTCCTTATTCGTTCGCGTCTTTTTACTGATACCGAGTGGGAAATACTTGAAAATTTAGTTGTGCCGACGGGTTTGCAGAGCACATAAAGTAATCGTTGTTAGGAATTAACATGA
>CANFRP010000046.1 GCA_947449535.1 Actinomycetota bacterium
AATCTGACTCGCGATCAATTGCACCGGATGCATGAAGTAAAGCGAGTGGCCGAGCGTTGGCATGCATCGTGCATAGCCTCCCCTGAGACAACTTTTGTGATTGATGTCGATGATCCATTCTTGAATTACGCCACTAAAGATTGCCCGAAAGCCATTCGCGTCAGTTTCGGTGGTCGCAAGCATCCGGACGCTGCAGTCTGTCCATCTTGCGGAATTTACTTAATCTGGAATGGCGGCATCTATAACTGCCAATGCGGGCTTACTAATAAGCGCGCAGATAAGACTCTCCCTAATGGATCGGCTGCTTATCGCAACGAAGCACTCGCAAATATCGCTGGTCAAGTAATTGGCGCTCCAGCAATGGATATTGATGATGCTGAATTAGAGCGCACTGTCACCAAAGATTTTGGCGGCGTCACGGCAAAAATTCGCCTCACTAAGAATCCTGCTTCCTGGACCGAAGCACTTACCGCCGTGACGAATCCAAATGTCATTCTTGTATTAAATGCTCGTCAAGTAGATGGCATTGATACCTCGTGGCTGTGGGATATTTCCTTCGCAATTCTTAAAGGCCGAAAAGTTGTCGTGACCGGTGAACGCGCGATGGATCTGGTCTATCGCTTGCATGTCGAAGGTATCGAAGTCACGCAAGCACCTGATTTTGCAAGTGCTATCAAGAAATTCGAACAGGGATCAGAAGTCCAAGTACTAGCTGCCTATACTGCGTTCTTTGGGTTGGTGAAGTAATGCCACAAATTACCCGAATCGTTCGCATTCACAATGAATTGCTCGGCACATATGGCGATCGCGGTAACGCCGATGTCTTAGCGTTTCGCGCTAAATTTCATGGAATTACCACTGAAATCATTGATGTTTCCTACAACGATGAGATGCCCACTAACGGCAACATCTACCTACTTGGTGGCGCCGAAGATGCCGCCCAAGTGTTAAGCCTGGAAGCGATTTCGCGCGATGGCAATATGGAGTTCGCGCTCGAAAATGGCGCAGTCCTTCTCGCAGTCTGTGCCGGCTTCCAAATTATTGGTGAATCTTTCTATGCCAATGGTGTCGAACAAGAAGGCCTTGGCCTTATCAATATGCGCACCGTTCCGGGACAGAAACGATATGTCGGTGACATTAAAGTAAAAGAGTCACAAGTCGGAATTGAACTGACAGGTTTTGAAAATCATGGTGGCCAAACAATTCTTGGTGAAGGTGTGCAACCACTTGGAAAAGTCATTACCGGCAATGGCAACGGTGATGGAAAATTTGATGGCGCTGTCCTTGGAAATATTTTTGGCACCTACCTGCATGGTCCATTGCTTGCCCGCAATCCCGAATTTGCTGACTTACTTCTTGCTCGCGCGACTGGTCGCAAGTTCACTCAGATCCACGATCCACTGGGCGCTGAGTACGCCGCGCTCCGTCGAAAGCTGACGTAGTACGTGATCGATCTTCTTAAAGTAATTCCTGCCTTTGCTCTAACTGCATTTGTACTTGCAGTCGTTCCTGGTCAAGGCGTTGCGATGGTTCTGCGTCAATCACTAGTCGGTGGTCGTCGTGCTGCGCTCTATTCGGTATTAGGCAACTCCACTGGTCTGATTATCTGGGGCGCTATGTCCTCCGTCGGCCTATCGGCGATCTTTGCGAAATCGCATTTAGCATTCTCTATTCTTAAATATGCCGGTGTTGCATTTTTAGTGGGCCTTGCGATCCAAACACTTTTTGAACTCCGCAATCAATATGGAAAATTTGAAATCGAAGGATCCGCCAAGACCAGCTTTATTCCAGCATTTCGCCTGGGACTTCTCACAAATCTGACCAATGTGAAAGCAGCTGTTTTCGCGGTCGCATTTATCCCACAATTCGTGCCGAAAACCTTCTCACTGGGCTGGGGCATATTCATTTTGGCCTGTGTCCAGGCATCGGTCTCATCGGCCTGGTATTCATCACTTATTAGCGCAGTTAATAAAGCATCGGTATTTCTGGCTCGTCCTCGCGTGAGACGCGCACTTACCGGTGTATCTGCAGTGGGAATTCTCTTTCTCGCCCTGGGGCTACTGCTCTCCAGTCCCCGATAACCACCAAATTAAGGTTTTGAGGGATAACCAGTCATATTGAAAATATCCCTTCCAAAGTGCATAAATAGTGGCGAGAATTACGGTGACTAACACAAGGCTCGCACTCACCTCACAGATTCATCCCAACGAAGGATCACAACATGAAGTCAATTCATCGCACAGCGCTCACATCAGTCATTTCCTTGCTACTCGGGCTTCTCGTAACAGCCCCAATGACAATGGAGAGTGCGCACGCGGATGTAAGCATTACCAAGACCATTGTGGTGAGAGGCGCCGACGGAAATCTTCTTCCTAACGCGTTAGTCGCAGTTGGGTATGAGGACTCAAATGACCCGTTGGGTTGGCATTGGACCGATGCGGTTGCAACAAATTCTTCAGGTCAAGTAATTATTTCTGGCCTTCCTGTCGCTAGTTATGCAGAGTTGTATGTCGAACCAGCTGTTGATGACTCAGTTAATGGATTGGGTTATGCCAATTCAGATCCTGGATCTCCTCTGGGTGCTTTCAATCTAGATTCTTCATCCACGTTTCCTGTTCGTCTATTGGCAGCCTCAGTAAGACTTAACCTTAAACATTCAAATGGAACGCCGGCTGGTTTACATACCGGAGTTTATTGGCCAAAAAATGCGGCATCTCTTGGAGGAGGATATTGGTACGCAATGAATATCCTCCGTGAAGGAGCATTTGGAATTAACGTCGATAGCTCACTTGATTGCTCAACTAATGATGGAAATTCCCCAATTGCTTACAGCTATTGGAGTAGCGAATCATTGGGAGATGTGACAGAAAACGGTGTAAATCTGGTTGCAACTGGATGCCCTACCCGGACCCTTGACGTGAATGATCGCATCACAATGACTAACTACCCAAAAAATGGGAACGTATGGCAGGTCTCTAGTCGTAAAACTACTTTTCAATACAAAATTGTCAGCCCGCTCAATCAATCCACAAAAATTGCCAATTCTCAGTTAGACATCTGTCCGGTAGTCGACGGAAACTCGAACTACTGTTTTGGTGATGGCGGAGGTGAAGTCGGAATACCGGATGGTACTTACAAACTTCGAGCCAATCCTGGCGATCCAAAATTCTCTTCCTCTCTATTTACGGCTGTTATCTCTAACAATGGAAACACAGTCTCTCTAAAACTTGGCTATCCGGCTTCGGATGTAAGCGTGCCAGTAGTCGGTGGGTTCTCATTATTTGCCGCAGGAGTCCCTAATCTTTCGGGAAATATTACAAAACCAAATGGCGATACTCTCACGTTAAGCGATACCCAATGGTTTGATGTTCAACTGTTAAAAGATGATGGATATGGAAATTTCCAAGGTAACGGAAATGGTTCATGGTCCAAAGGAGCTTATGGTTTCAGCATCACTGAAACAGGCGATTACAAAGTAGAAATTCGCCCCCAAGGACTACCGCAGTATGTATCAACCCTTTCTTCAGTTATCCACGTTACAAATAGTGGCGGAATTAAATTGCAATGGGACGCTGAAGGGTCTGCTGCTTCATCCTTGAGCCACAATATTGTTCTCTCCGTTCCTAACTTCACTCTCAATGTATTAAATCCAAATACGAACGAGCAGATGACTTCAGGATGGGTCACTCTCGAACGCTTGAATTCGAACGATCAACGCTTTCAAGGTTGCTATTACGGAAACTTGGAAATTAGCTCTCAATATCCAGGTGTCGCGGCAGGAATGCTGACTGATGATAAGTATTTGCTATCAGTCAATCCCCCTCAGGGAAATCAGGCGATAGCTGGCCTTGCATCCAAACAGTATGTCCTAGTTGTAAGTGGATCTGGAACAACTTTTGTTTTACATAAAGGAAGTCTCTCTACCGGCGAGATTGTGACAGCTGATTCACCTGGTCACTTCACTGTGACAACTGGAGCAGCAAACGTTGTTGGACGATTCTTGGATTCCAATGGACAAGGAGTTGGCTCTAACAATTCATCTTCAGTTAATGCAACCCTTCAAAAGTTAAGAAGTAATGGAGTCGACTGGGAGTGGCTAACCAACACCCAAACCTCTAGCACTGGGGCATTTTCACTTTCAGCATCAGAGCCAGGCACCTATCGAGTAATGCTTGAACCGCAAGGGCGTTCAGACATCGCAACAACAATTCTCGGCACCTTCGTTCTCACCACTGACAACCTGTCAACATATAAGCAGGATTATGGAAGTGTGACGGCAGCATCTCCAACTCTCAAAATTCGTATCCGCGAAGTTGATGGAACGTCAAACATCAAGCAAGCAGGAATTGAAGTGAGAAAAGACAATCAATTTATCACTTGGGCAAATACAGCCCAAGGGGGTGTCGTTGCAATAAACCTTTCCAAGGCTGGCGTTTACGACTTTATTGTGAACCCAACTTCTTTAACTCCAAACTCAACCAGAAAGCTCTACACCGTTACCGCAACCGCGGGTGATGGAGGAGCAATCACCGCTTCGATTTATGGAGTAACACCTGATGGAAATGGAATCTCCACTCTTTATCTAGGTGCTGCTCAAATTCGCGGCCACATCCTTTTGCCAGCATCTCAAGGTGACACCGGTGTTGCAGACGCTTGGGTTGTTGCTGTTGATAAGGCTACAAATCAAGAGATGTGGCAGTACGGATCAACATCATCTCAAGATGGTTCATTCGCAATGTCATTGCCAGAGGGTGTCTACACAATCTTTGCGCACACGCCAAATGGCGATAACTCAATTGGAGACTCAAATCCGATTGGTGACTTAGCTATCGCTGCGGACGGAACAGTGACAATTAGCGGCGCAGCACAATCTGCTGGCACCGCATCAAATTTTGTTATCAGATTCCAAAATCCTTACTGGAGTGGAAAAGTTCTTCCACCGAGTGGTGACATTGGAATTGCGAATGCCCGCGTTTGTCTTAATGCAGTCGTCGGTGGCGCTCAATTCTGGAAGTGTGCCAATACGGATATGCAAGGTAACTGGGCAATGGGTAAGCCAGCTGGCTTCACTGACTTTGGCCTCAACGACCAAATCCAGATTGCAGAGAATCAAAATCCACAATATTCAATGGCGACCTACACAGGTAAGACAGCTATCGAAGGAGCCTTGTTCTCTCATAGTGGCGGTTCATCTATTGCTTTGAGACTCCCTGCGCCAAACTTCTCAGTGAAGGTCGTTTATGGTGGAAATTCAACACCAGCCTCAAATCTATGGGTGAATGTGAATGCACTGATGGGTGGATGGCTCGGTGGAGCATCAACAGATTCAAATGGCATCGCTCGATTCCGAGTATCAGACTTAACAAAAGGTGTTCAGATTCAAGTTGATCCTTCAAATAACTCAGATGTATCAGCAGTAGCTGCAGCCACCAACAAGACATATCAAGATAATCAAATGTCTACTTATGTATCTGGCTCTAACTTCGCAGACACGATCACACTTGCAGCACCAAATATTCGTGGCCTCGTCACTGACCCTGGCACAAATACTAAAGTTGCAAACTCATGGGTCGAACTCTTCGATCCGAATGGAATGTGGCTGGGAGGTTCGAACACGAACATCAACGGTTACTTCGCACTCAATGCTCCTGCAAGTGCGACCTACCGTATAAATGTAAATCCACCATGGGGTGGCACCACGACAGCTACAAATCATTCGTATGATGTTGTTGTAGATGGAAGTGGAAATGTCACAACATTTACCGACAAGACTTCTAACGCAGCAGTCAGTACAACTACCTACGGAACCGGAGCTGCTTACCCACTTACATTAGGTACGCCTTCTGTAATTGGAAAAGTTATCGATCCAACAAACACGACTGTTCAGAATAGTTGGGTTGTTCCTATTAATAATTCAAACGGACAACAATTATGGCAGTTGGGCAGTAATAGCCGTAGCGATGGATCATTTAGCATGGCCGTCCCAGATGGCAGCTACAAGATCCAAGCAAATGCTCCTTGGAATAGCTCAACCTATTCACCTTCAGCTGGTTGTTCCGTAACGATTGCAAACGGAGCAGTTACAACTACTGCAGGTGGCTGTGTTCAAACAGACCACAAACTTGTCCTCACATTACGCGCGCCTAACTTCACGGTGATTGTGCGAGACAGCTCAGGCAATCCACTTCAGAATGCCCACGTAGGACTGGGTCTTGGAAGTTGGAATACCAATGCACAAACAGATGCAAATGGTTTGGCTTCACTCTTTGTGGATCCAGCAGCTATCAACTCTACAAATAATGGAAAAATTACTGGAGCCCAGAATATGTGGATGTGGATTGATCCACCTTATGGAAACTCCTCAGTTGTTCGATCACAGTGCTATTCCGGTCAAGTCGGAACTGCATGTGCAACGCTTAGCCAAGTTACGCCGGGCGATGGCGCATTCTCAAACCCTCAAATCATTACTAATTTGGCAGCCCCAAATACATCCGTGTATGTAAA
>CANFRP010000047.1 GCA_947449535.1 Actinomycetota bacterium
GTGGTGATGCTGGTGCCCAGCTCGTGTTGTTATCCGCAGACGCAGTTACGGAAAACCCAAATGTGAAAAATAGCGCAAGAGCGATGGTTTTAATAAGTGGTTTTCTCATTTACTTTTTCTTCCACCCCTTTGGGCATGCGGCGGTAGTTACTTTCTTGGATAGCTTTCCATTCACGCAAGTGATGGTTGCGGCAACTTTCTTGATCGAACTCATTGGTTTTGCAGCAGGGGCTGCATCTTGCGTCAATTTTGCAGTCACTGTTGGTGCCGAAAATTCAAAGTTATTAGCTTGTAGATGCAACCAACCATTGGCTTCTCCCACAACCGTTGTGGCAATTTGAGGTGATCCATCTGCGCTAGTTACCGATATCTCTGCTTTGATCGGCGCGCTCGAAAATCCATACACACAACGCGCCACCGAAGATGCCATTACCAAGTCGTAGTTTCCCTTAAAGACTTCGCCTGCTGGAGTGAAGTGAGGTGAAGCCACTTGATAATTAAGTGAACCTGTTGCCTTATCGAAGATGGGTGGTCCAGCTGAATATTCTGTGGAATTAGTTGTGACGATTCCAGTTACTTTTGTGGTGTCGGCAAAACAACTATTGGCTCCAGCAACTTCATTATCGGTAAGTGTGCGTACGCCCCAGACTGTCATCAGCGCTGCAGCTTTATCGTTGACAATCGGTAGCCAGGTTTTTAACTCTTCAATTCCTTGCCATCCTGATGGCGATGGTGTGCTCATAAGATTTCGAAATAGGGGATCTGAATTTCCCTCACAACATTGACGTGAAAAACCGCCACCTTGTGAACCTTTCTTAAATACTCCGGTCGTTACTTCATAAGCATCCTTGATGAATTGAGGAAGGGTTACATATTGTCCGCCACCATAAACGACGGGGACAGAGACTGGATTACCAGCAAGCTCGAGGTTTGTTACATCGCCAGACTTTGAAATCTTTAAATCTGGATTTGAAAGGCGGCCATGGAGCCAACCACTAGGTACTGCATTTATTCGCATCTTCATATAGAAGGAGTACCCGGCAGGAAAGGCATAGCGCTGAGCGCAAGAATGTTCTGAAGTCGACCAGGCAACGCAATTGTGAACGCCGTCGTATCCCACGCCTTGCATTCCCCATCGCCCATTGGAATGTAAGTCAGCGTTGGCCCAGCCAGCGTCCGGACAAATTGCGACGGTTCCACAAGTTTGGGTATTTACATTTACAGTCGCAACGGGCGAAAGGGTTGCTTGAAAATCGTGGACATTGGCTGCGTTTCCTGAAGTACCGCCACCCTTAATTAATACTCGGGCATAAAATTTATCACCGCCAGCATGTGTGACGCCGGGAATCGTAAAGAAGCTGCCGGAAGTTCCAGAAGGGATTCTCAACCCAGGTTCTCCGACGTAATCATTCTGCGCTTTATTGGGATAATTACGGGAATAGATTCCTTCAATTCTCTTACCTGTTGAATCAATCGCTCCAATACCTTCTAAGCAGTTGATATCTGTAGTGGCCTGACAAGTGGGAATAACTGCATCAAAGTAATAGTCATTGAGATTGCAATCAGGTGATACTGCTTTGGTGCAAGTCGGATTCTTCATGGGATCCTGCTGTTTTGATTTATCAACCAAGAACGAGGCTTCATCATGTGATTGTGAATCCATAAAGAGAGCGCCGAAGTAGCCATGATCTACTTCGTTTGGAACTGGCCACGATTCATCTGTTGAAGTGCCAGCTGCGGAGACAGAAGCCATGCTCCCGGTAATGATTAAGCAAGCGCTAAGGAGAGTGAGAAGGACTTTCTTTCGCATCACTTTTTCTTCCAGCCTTTGGGGCAAGTTGCCGTGGTTACTTTCTTTGTTTTCTTTCCATTCACGCAAATAATTGACTGAGAAACCGACTTCTTTACTACTGGCGCTGGTGCAACGACTGGAGCTGCCTGGGTCAGTTTTACCTGAATGGTTGGGTTTGAATATGTGAAGTTATAGGCACCTAATGAGAGCCAACCAGCGTTTTCCGAGACAACGATGGTTGCCACATCAGGCTCGCCAGATGCGGATGTAACAGAGACGGTTGCGCTTACTGGCGCCGATGTAAATCCATAGATGCATCGAGCGACTTTAGAGCTCATGACAAGATCGTATGTTCCTTTGAAAACAGTCTTTCCATCTGGTTCAAAGTGGGTCGCCGCAACCTTGTAATCCAGAGTTCCTTGGGAAGCAATATATGTAGGCGGGCCATCGATATACATGGTGGAATTAGTAGTTACGACACCGGCCAAGGAATCGGTTTGATTAAGGCACTTTCCAACATTGTCTTGGGGATTGCCATTGCTGCGCATCGAGTTCAAGGTCCACATCGAAGGATTAGCTGCAGAAGTATCTTTCATTTGCGGCAACCACAATAAGAATTCCTGCATTCCCACTGCATTAAATTGCGCACCCACATGTTGATAGGAAATGGACTTCAAACCCTCCGGCGTTTTTTCGGCATCGCTCAATGGCGTTGGGCCATTGGGAATCGATCCAAACCGTAAGGCAGATCCGGACCATTGCTTATCGGAATAAAAAGTTTTGAGCTCGCTAGAAATTTCTGCATTCTTCGCCCATGCAAAAACGGAAGGAACGTGAATAGGTTTGGCTTCAACAGATATTGACTGGGAGCCATTGGGATTAGATTTCAAATTTATAACTGGGCCCTTCATGCGGCCATGGAGCCAACCAACTACTGGTCGCGCAAGTCGAAGTGTGTAGCCCAAAGTAATTCCTTCTGGCATCGGATAGGCAAGTCCGCATTCGGTTTGAGATTTGACGACGCATAAAGTGCGATCGCTTGTACTTGCATAACCCTGGGTATCGTTACCGGAAATTCGATTAATGCTGTCGTAGTTTGCAGCATCAGTATTTGCTGAAATATCTCCATATGTACCGTTGACTGTTTTGATCGCAAAAAAAGTCGATTGCAAACTTGGGCGTCCAAATCCATCTTGGCTCTCTGGTTGGCGACTTCCAATTAAAGTAACTTTTAATAGATATTGAGTGCCGCCATCATGAGGTGCGCCGGGAATATTGAGCAGCGCAGCGCCACCACCAGCTGGCAAATTGATTGAAGGATCGGCGGCGAAATCTTGCAGGCGATGTGTGGGATATTGCCCGGCTTGAGTTACTGCAAGTTCTTTTCCGTCAGCATCTTTGGCTATGACCGAAGCGATGCAATTGAGTTCGGTATCAGTTGAGCACATAGGAATAACTGCTCGATACTGTGCAGCAACAGTAAATGCACAATCCTTATCGGCTACTGAATTACAAGCAGCAACTTTTGTAACTTTGCCATTCACCGTGCCATCGGCTGTAGTGAAGTTAATAAAGAAAGAACCCTGATTGGAGAGCATGTTTGATTCCGAAACGACGTACCCCTGCATATCGGCTGCATAATTGGATGGCGCTACCCATTGCTCATCCGGCTTACTAGCACTATTCGCAACGCTCGGGACAATTAGTCCAAAAATTACGGCCGCGACGGTCAGGAGCTTCTTCATTTTTTCTTCCATCCCTTAGGACAAGCGGCAGTTGTAACTTTCTTTGAAGCTTTTCCTTTTACGCAGATGATTTGTTTTGTGAGTACTGGCTTCTTGGCAATGACTGGTGATGGATCTGCGGCTTTTACTTCATCCTGGAACAACTTCACTTTGAGGGTCGGATTAGAGAAGGTGAAGCCATTGGCGGATAAGTAGAGCCATCCATCTTTTTCTCCCACAACAGTGGTGGCCACTTGGTTATTGCCATCAGCTCCGAGAATAGAGACAGTGGCATGAATAGGTGCAGAAGTGAAATTGTAAAGGCAGCGTGCAACAGATGATTTCATTACCAAGTTATAGGTGCCCTTAAAAACATCACCATTAGGTAAGTAATGGGGGGCAGCTACTTTGTAATCAAGCGTTCCTTCCGATTGATTAAATGTTGGAGGGCCGGAGAGGAATTGTGTGGCATTTGTTGTGACGATGCCATTGAGAGCGCTGGCATCAACAAAGCATGGATTTCCGCTGCCATTGTCCATAGAACGAATAGACCATTCCACGGGTGCAACAGGAGCTGTGTCCTTAATCGCCGACAGCCACAAAACTGTCTCATCCATTGATCGTTGGTCATAGAAAATTGAATCGCGCATTACCGAAGGCCATTCGTTGGGATTACCGCCACCACCGAAGCCAGTACCTTCGTGATAGAAATTTGGATGTGCGGCGTAATAAGCAGCAAGCGCAGGAGGTAGCGATGCTTTCTTCTCCCAGCCGTAAACCACAGGAACGATCGATGGATTTCCGGAAACTGTAACGAGTTGATTTCCGCTGGCATCAGCGCTGATGTGGGCCTCTACTCCAGAGACGCGTCCATGCAGCCAACCGGTAACTTTTGTTTTGAAAACAAAGGACATCGCGAAAGAGAGCGTGGAATCCATCTTCTCTGGCATCAGGCAGACAGTCTCGGTCGCTTGTGCGCAAGCGAGGAAATTACCGCTGTGATCCATGATCACGCGTTGGAAAGTATGGCTGTGATAATTACGGAATACTTTTGGATCGGTCATTGGATGTGAAGGGATGTAACTTCCATTTTGGGTAGAGACCGCGAATATTCCGGCTTGAAATTCTGGCGCCCAAAACTTTGCATCTCCCGCTTCGCGTTGAGTAGTCATTTGAGCAACCACTAAATACTTGGTACCGCCAACATGGGGCGCTTCTGGAATGTCGACGATATAGCTAGATCCACCGTTGGGAAGATTGATGCTGGGATCGGCTTTAAAATCCCATTCGCGGTTACCTGGAAAATCCGCTACATAATTAACTTTAAGTTCTTTCCCATCTGCATTCTTGACACCTAACGATGCTATGCAATCAAAGGAAATCTCGCCCGCACATCGTGGAAGAGTGGCGATATACCAATTGGGGAACTGTCCCTGACAGCCAGGATCTGCCTGAGTGTGACACTGGTGGGTGGCAGTAACAATCTCACCATTTGTTTCAAGCGCCTGCCAGCTGGTTGCCGATCCCCGTAAGAAATCTGAATCCTGCACAACAATTCCCACCGAAGGATCAGAAGTAGGTGGGCCTTGAAAAGTAAATTGCTCATCTGGGATTGATGTGGCGGAGGCAAAATTAGGAATGAACAAGCTAGAAACTAGTACGAAAATGATTGCTAACTTCTTCATCGCCAACTCTCCTTACAAAATTAACTAGTGAGTGTTGAGGTAATAACGGCCCCGCCGGGAGCGGGACCGTTATTTGTACCCTCGGTATTACTTAAGCGATCTTCTTGTAACCAGAAGGACAGACTGGTGATACAGCCGTGATCTTCTTTGTGGTCTTTCCAAGTACGCAAGTCACAGTCTTCTTAGCGACTGGCAAGGTTGAGATCGACTTCTTTGATGGCTTGTAACCACTCTTGATGCGAATAGAAAGCTTTGGCTTTGAGTAGCCGAAGCCCGAAACATCAATCACGATATTGCCATTCTTTGCAGAGACAACGTTGATTGCTGCTTGTGATCCGCCAGCTTCTGTTGAAACAGAAACTGTAAGAGCTGTTGCAGCATCAGCTGGATTGGTGAGACCCCAGAGGACTGCAGCATCCTTAAATGGAATTACTGCTTTGTAGAAGCCCTTGTTCTGAGTTGTGCCATCTGCAGCAAAGTGTGGAGCAGCCGTTGTCCATGAGAATGACTTCTCGTCTGCATTCCAGATTGGTGTACTCAAATTGCATACGCCGTTAGAAGCAACCAACATGCCGCCGGTTGTTCCATCGACACCAAATCCTGCAGTGTCATTCTGGACGACAATGAGAGTTTGGAATTGGCGAACGTTTGCAACTGCTACGCCCTCTTCGCCTGAGCAATCCTTAGCGCTCTTAGCGATTGGGACAGAAACTGGGTTTCCAGAGATAGTGAGGTTAGATCCATATTGATCGCGACCATTAATCACTTCAGAGTCAACGCCAACAGCTACTGTCACGCCGGTCTTGATATCTCCGGTGCGTACCTTCACTGAGATGGTGACATCTGGATCAAGGTTGGTTGCGTAGATCTTTGATGCAGCTTGTGCTGCCAATGTGGACTTGTTGCTTGAATCAACGAGTACTGGGACAACGTCAACGAATACGTGATTAACGAATTCATTTGCTGCCTTAGCATCAACGTACAAGCCGTCATAACCCATGGAGTTAAGGCCAAGCGCGTTCCAGTTTGGCGATGTCCAACGACCACCCAAGTTACGTCCTGCTACAACAGTTGAATCTGCAGCTGTAGAAGAATCTGGAATAGCTGTAGTGGAATCAGCTGATGGAGTTGGTGTTGCGCCAGCAACTGGAGGCATTCCAATGACATTCCAACCAGCGTTAATGTAGTTGTCATTGACCCACTGTGGAATTGCAAGTGGCTCGGTCTTTGA
>CANFRP010000048.1 GCA_947449535.1 Actinomycetota bacterium
ATGCCGAGGATGAAGTTTCGCTTCGTCGAATCATTAATACTCCCAAGCGAGGTATTGGTGATCGAGCGCTAGATACCGTCGATCTCCATTCAAAAAATACTGGGATTACTTTCTGGCAAGCGCTCTGCGATGCCCGCAACGTTCCTGATGTTCCAACCCGGGCAATTGCTTCCATCGCCGACTTTGTTCACCTCATTCATTCACTACAGACTCTTGTCGAAGCAAAGACTCGCCCCTCTGTTATTGCCCAAGCTGTTCTAGAGCAGAGCGGGCTACTTCACGAATTGCAAAAATCTGATGATCCGCAAGATGAATCTCGGATTGAGAACTTAGAAGAACTTGTCGCAGTAGCGCTGGAATATGAGGAAGGCGAAGTTGTTGAAGGCGAAGAAATTTCACTACTTGGCTTCTTAGAAAATGTCTCACTTGTTGCTGACTCTGATCAAATTCCCGAAGGGGAGGATCATGGGGGAGTTGTCACAATGATGACGCTTCACACTGCTAAGGGTTTGGAATTCCCCACGGTCTTCTTAACCGGAATGGAAGAGGGAATTTTCCCGCACTCACGCACGCTCGGTGATAAGAACGAAATTGAAGAAGAGCGACGCCTTGCATACGTTGGTCTCACTCGCGCACGCGAGCGACTTTATATTTCGCGATCTGAATATCGCACAGCCTGGGGCGCACCTGCCTACAACCCGGCATCTAGATTCCTTGCCGAAATTCCAGAGGGTGTTATTGAATGGGATGAACACGAACCATCTGCGCCAAGAAATTCATCGCTCACTCGTTCAGCTAATTTCATGCCAGCACCACGAGCTACTGGCCGAAAGAGTGATTCCACGATGGTCCTGGAAGTGGGAGATCGTGTGTCACATGACACATTTGGATTGGGCTCTGTCATTGCAGTTAGTGGCGCGGGCGATCGAGCAGAGGCGACAATTAATTTTGGCTCATATGGCGAGAAGCGGCTACTGCTTCGCTATGCGCCGGTAGAGAAGCTCTAAATCCCCACTAGAATTTCACCATAGATTTTTCTTGGTCAATCGATTAACGCATCTGAATGAATGGGGTAATAAGTGGATCTCTTTGAGTATCAAGCTCGAGATCTTTTCGAATCACATGGAGTTCCCGTACTTGGCGGCGCAGTCGCATTTACTCCGGAAGAAGCTGAAAAGGCCGCTGCATCAATGGGCGGACGTGTAGTTGTTAAAGCTCAAGTAAAAGTTGGCGGTCGCGGTAAGGCTGGCGGAGTAAAGCTCGCTGAGTCACCATTAGATGCTCGTGAAAAAGCTGCTGCAATTCTCGGAATGGATATTAAAGGCCACACTGTTCATAAAGTGATGATCGCGCAAGCAGCGCCAATTGAATCCGAGTATTACCTTGCAATTTTGCTTGACCGAGCAAACCGTAATTTCTTGGTGATGGCATCAGTTGCTGGTGGTATGGAGATTGAAGAAGTTGCACATACCTCACCGGAAAAATTAGCTCGGGTAGGAATCGATCCAAATGTGGGAATTTCACCTGCGCTTGCAAAAGAGATTATTGCTAAAGGGCAATTCCCGGCCGATGTTGCAGATCAAGTAGAAGCAGTGCTACTTAAGCTTTGGGCAGCATTTGTTGCAGAAGATGCCACATTGATGGAGATCAACCCATTAGTAAAGACCAGCGATGGAAAAATTGTTGCACTCGATGGCAAAGTGACTCTTGATGACTCAGCAGATTTTCGCCACCCTGGCCATGAAGCATTAATCGATCATGAATCAGCTAATCCACTAGAAGCGGCCGCAAAAGAGAAAGGCCTCAACTACGTCAAACTTGATGGTGAAGTCGGAATCATCGGCAACGGCGCTGGTCTAGTGATGTCCACGCTCGATGTAGTTGCATACGCCGGAGAGAAGTATGGCGTGAAGCCAGCTAACTTCCTCGATATTGGTGGTGGTGCCTCATCTGAAGTTATGGCCAATGGTCTCGGAATTATTTTGGGTGATCCAGATGTTCGCTCAGTATTTGTCAACGTATTCGGTGGAATCACTGCCTGTGACGCAGTTGCTAATGGAATCGTTGCAGCACTTGCGATCCTTGGCGATAAAGCCACAAAGCCAATCGTGGTTCGCCTCGATGGCAACAATGTCCTCGAAGGTCGTCGCATTCTCAATGAAGCAGCGCACCCACTAGTGACACAACTCGACACAATGGATGGCGCAGCTGCCCGCGCAGCAGAATTGGCGGCTAAGTAAATGGCTATCTTTATTAACGAAAATACCAAGCTCATTGTTCAAGGAATGACTGGCTCTGAAGGCACAAAGCACACTCGGCGCATGATTGCCTCTGGCACAAATGTTGTCGGTGGAGTAACGCCGGGCAAAGGCGGACAGAGCGTTGAGATTGAAGGAAAGAGCCTTCCGGTCTTCAATACTGTTGCAGAAGCTGTAGCAGCCACTGGCGCTAACGCATCTGTGGTTTTCGTTCCACCTAAATTTGCAAAGGCAGCAGTAATCGATGCAATCGATGCAGAATTACCGTTAGTAGTTGTGATTACTGAAGGAATTCCAGTTCACGATGCAGCTGCGTTTTACGCTTATGCCACAAGCAAGGGTAAGACCCAGCTCGTCGGCCCTAACTGCCCAGGACTGATCAGTCCAGGAAAATCCAATCTTGGAATTATTCCGGCAGATATCACTGGCCCGGGTCGAATTGGTCTTGTATCTAAATCCGGAACTCTTACCTATCAAATGATGTATGAACTTCGCGATTTTGGATTCTCAACCGCCGTAGGTATTGGTGGCGATCCCATCATCGGCACAACACATATTGATTGTCTGCGCGCATTTCAAGATGATCCAGATACCGATGCGATCGTGATGATTGGTGAGATCGGTGGAGACGCCGAAGAGCGTGCAGCTGCATTCATTAATGAATATGTCACCAAGCCTGTTGTTGGTTATGTTGCGGGATTTACTGCGCCCGAAGGTAAGACCATGGGTCACGCAGGTGCCATTGTTTCTGGCTCCTCCGGAACTGCAATAGCTAAGAAAGAAGCGCTTGAAGCAGTCGGCGTAAAAGTCGGCAAAACTCCTAGCGAGACTGCGGCTCTGATGCGCGCAATCTTGGCTAAATAACGAGAGCCAAGTAATACATGTTCGCGCGCGCACTGTTGGTCACACTCCAACAGGCGGTGCGAAGCATTGCCCTCCTTCTCTTTCCTCTGACATTTATCTCCCTGATTGCCTGGGCGACTGCAGGTAGCGCGACTGGAAATACCTCAGATCCCATTCGAGCATCTTTGTGGCTATGGCTAGGAGCACACCAGATCCACTTCAACTTATCGCTCGCGCCCGCGCATGTTGCCGGAACCCTTTCGGCATTGCCACTTGGCGCAGTGGTATTTCCTTTCCTTGCCGCACGTAATGGATTTCGTCGCAGCGCGGAAGTTCTAGAAAATTCACGAGCTGCGCGTATCTTCTTCATTTTTTGGTATTGCATATTTGCAACCCTTTTCGCGCTCATCAGTCGAAGTGATTCAATATCCGCTGATCTTTTCTACACAGTTGGCGCCACCCTTGTGATTACGCTGTTGGCAAGTCTTGATTACTCGTCACTGCGACTCAGTGAATTTAAATTTCCGCTCCATTCCATTCTCTTTCTCATCTCGCTCTCGCTCTTAATATCTGGGGGTTCACTCGCTGCCCACTACAAGATCGTCCATGACATTACTGTTGTGGATCAGCCAGGTTGGGTGGGCGGAGCAATTCTCCTGATCTTGCAGATTGCATATTTGCCCAACGTGGCACTTACCTCCCTGAGCTACTTTTTGGGAAGTGGCTTCACGCTCGGTAGCTCAACCCTCATTACACCTATTGATTTCACACTTCACGGTATCCCGGCAATTCCTCTGATGGGTGGGCTGCCGACGGGGAAACATCCACTTGCCCTAATTGGTATCGCACTTGTTTTCATTATCATCGCAATAAATATCTTGCGTATTCGTAAATTCCACGAGCGATATAAGGCGCGTCATGCCCGGGCAATTGTGGTTGGTTGCTTTTTCACAGCCGCACTCACATTTCTTGCTTTCCTTTCATCGGGCGAGTTGCTCACTTCACATCTTGATCCGGTAGGTCCTCGTTATGCCTACCTCACTGCTTATTCTGGGGCGCTCTGGCTCATTGCAATTTTTCTCTTCATCTCCCTTCCTGGGTTTTTCTCCTGGCTGAGAAATCGCAGGAAATTGGAAGTAGAAGAAGAATGAAGATTCTTCTATTAGCATCTGGCGCGGGCTCACTAGCCCAAGCGATATTTGATGCACGACAAGCATCCGAACTTGATTGTGAAATTTCATTACTCATCTCCGATCAGGACTCTCCAGTTTTACAACGTGCGGAAGCAGCCGGTGTTGCAGTCACATATCTTCCGATGACAGAGGATCGCAATCATTGGAATCACCAACTCTTTGAGATTGTCTCCTCGCACAACCCTGATCTTGTTGTCAGCGTTGGTTTTATGAGAATTCTTGCTCCAGATTTTGTTTTGCGCTTTAACGTCATCAATACTCATCCTGCGCTCTTGCCAAAATACCCTGGTGCTCATGCAGTTCGCGATGCACTAGCCGATGGTGCGAGGATTACTGGCGCGACAGTGCACTGGGTGGATGCCGGCATCGACACGGGAGCAGTTATCGCCCAGCGAGAAGTCGCCATCATTGCTGGCGATGATGAGGAATTACTTCACGAACGCATTAAGATTATCGAACGGCAGCTCATCGTAGAGACCCTTCAAAAGTTCGCTAAAGACGGAATTCCAGGAGTCCACTAATGTCGCTCAAACCTATTCGCCGGGCACTTATTAGTGTTTATGACAAGACCGGCTTAGTTGATCTCGGTAAATCTCTTGCCGCTAAGAACATTGAAATTCTCTCGACTGGATCGACTGCAAAAACCTTACGCGAAGCTGGTGTTCCCGTAATAGCAGTTGAGGAATACACGGGATTTCCCGAGATGATGGGTGGTCGTGTCAAAACTTTGCACCCACGTATCCACGGCGGAATTCTTGCCGATCAATCAAATCCTGATCACATAGCCGCTCTCAAAGAACAAGGCATCGATACCTTTGATTTGATCATAATTAATCTTTACCCATTCTCCGAAACAATTGCCTCAGGGGCGAATTACGAGCAATGCATTGAGCAAATCGATATCGGGGGACCATCAATGCTCCGCGGTGCTGCCAAAAACCACGGCTCGGTGGCAGTCATCTCCGACCCATCTCAATATGGTGATTTGGATGCCGCGCTAGATCGAGGTGGATTCACTTTTGAAGAACGTCGCGCACTTGCGATGGCTACATTTCGCAAGACCGCTGAATATGACATGGCGATTTCGCAATGGCTGGCAGGCGAGATCGGCGTTAATGATTGGCGCGCACAAGTATGGGAGAAGATCTCTGACCTTCGTTATGGCGAGAACTCACATCAAGCGGCGGCGCTATTTGCAAAAAAAGAGCAGAAATTATCTGGAATCACCAGCGCCATCCAGCACCATGGCAAGGAGATGTCTTTTAATAATTACACTGATGCCGATGCAGCTCTTCGCGCGGCTTACGACCACTCTGAACCCTGCGTAGCAATCATTAAGCATGCTAATCCGTGTGGAATTGCGATAGCCCCCGATATTGCAAGTGCTCATTTAGCAGCTCATGGATGCGATCCGGTCTCTGCATTTGGAGGTGTTGTTGCAGCCAATCGTCCAGTTTCCATAGAGATGGCAACTCAACTCGCTGAGATTTTCACGGAAGTAGTTGTTGCACCTGGATATGAAGCAGGTGCGATCGAGATATTAAGTAAAAAACCTTCTATTCGAATTTTGGAAATCTCTGGTTACAAGACTGCGCAAGAAGAGTTCCGCCCTATCTCCGGCGGTATGTTGATACAGCAGTCAGATCTCATCGATGCTGATGGTGATGACCCGGATAATTGGAAGCAAGTCTCTGGCGGGCAAGTGAGCGCACAAATTAAGGCCGATCTCGTATTTGCTTGGAGAGCTGTTCGTGCAGTGAAGAGCAATGCGATATTGCTCGCAAAAAATGGTGCATCAACCGGAGTTGGCATGGGCCAAGTAAATCGTGTGGATTC
>CANFRP010000049.1 GCA_947449535.1 Actinomycetota bacterium
GTGCACATCGTCATCATGGGTTGCGGTCGAGTTGGCTCTGGATTGGCTCTCGAACTTGAGGCAGCAGGTCACAGCATTTCTGTTATTGATCAGAGCCGAGAAGCATTTCGCCGATTAGGCGCAGATTTCCAAGGTCGAACCGTTGTTGGTGTTGGATTCGATCGCGATACCTTGCTGGAAGCTGGCATTGAAAGCGCGGATGCATTTGCCGCAGTCTCAAACGGAGATAACTCCAATATCTTGGCCGCGCGCGTCGCTCGGGAAACTTATGGAGTTCAAAACGTAGTTGCTCGCATCTACGATCCAGCCCGTGCTGAGATTTACCAGCGGTTAGGCATTCCAACAGTCGCAACAGTTCTCTGGACAACTGATCAAATTATTCGACGATTAACACCAGAAGGCTCCCGCTCTGAATGGCGCGATCCATCCGGAAAGATTGCATTAGTTGAGGTACATCTTCACCGCGATTGGTTCGGCAAGCCATCCAAGATGGTTCAGCGATTAACTCCGGCCCGAGTCGCTTTCATTACCCGCTTTGGCGAAGGCATGATTCCAAACGTCAATACCGTTCTTCAAGAGGGAGACCTCGTCCACATCATGGTTCACGAGAGTGATTTAGCAGCCGTTGAAGCTGCCCTCGCTAAATCTCCCGAGGAGGCTTAATCATGAAGGTTGCAATTATTGGTGCCGGTAATGTCGGGCGCGCAATCGCAAAAGAGCTGATTGGCAATGGTCATCACGTTCTTCTCATCGACCGCGATCCCAAGGCACTCAAGATGGAGAGCGTTCCTACCGCTGAATGGCTACTCGCCGATGGATGTGAGATTACTTCACTCGATAATGCCAAGCTCGATCAATGTCAGGTCCTAGTTGCTGCAACCGGCGATGACAAGGTCAACTTAGTAGCCTCGCTGCTCGCCAAGACTGAATATGGCGTTCCACGCGTGGTAGCCCGCGTGAACCATCCAAAGAATGAATGGCTCTTTGATAATTCATGGGGCGTAGATGTATCTGTTTCTACTCCGCGCATTATTGCTGCAATTGTTGAAGAAGCCGTCAGCGTTGGCGATGTGGTTCGCCTCTTCTCGCTCCGCGCTGGTCGTGCAAACCTCGTTGAAATTACCCTTCCTGATGGAGCTAACTCAGTCGGCAAGACGGTCGGCGAAGTTGCGATGCCCGAAGATGCAACACTTGCTGCGATTGTTCGCGACAGCAGCGTGATTACTCCACATGCGCACGATGTTTTCTCGGCCGGAGATGAACTTCTGTTTATTGCAACATCTACCGCCGAAGAGAAATTAAAGAGCTGCTTTATTTCTTAACGGTCGGAACTTTTCGCAGAATTAACCAGGTCCACCACGCAGCAAGTATGAAAAGCGGATATCCCATTGCCAATTTGGCGGTACCCAGCCAGTTCACTTGATTGGCGCGGTAGAGCGGATATTGAACAACCAACCGCGCGATGAAGAGTCCACACCACAACCAACCGGCGCGGATATAAGCCGCCTTGCGCGCTGGGTTTAGCCGCCACTTCAAATCTTCGCCAAGAATTGGTCCCAACATAATGCCCAGCAACGGCCACCCAATTAAGTTAGTAACTGCATACAGAATTGCATATGCCACGTTAATAATGAGGCCAGGCAGGTAGAAATCTTTCGCCTGTCCAGAATGCCGCGAGAAAAGAGCGCAGATTCCAACACCAATTAAGCCAGAGATCGCATGTTGCAGTGTCTCTCGCTTCACTAATCGAGCGATGGTCAGGATTGCTGAGGAGATAAGTGCAGCAATAACTGAACGATTGAGATTGTGAGAAAAGTTAAAGAAGAGAAGAAAAATGATGGAAGGTACGCCGGAATCAATGACGCCGCGGGTTCCACCAAGGGCTCCAATAACCTTTTCTCGATCTTCGTGATGACCTTCGTAACTCACTTACTCTCCTTTGTGGTTGCCACACCTGTTGAACCAAAGCCACCAGAGCCACGATCAGTGCCGGGCAAGGAATCGACCTCGATAAATTCGGCGTTTTCTACCTTCTGGATAACTAATTGAGCAATACGATCTCCCGCTTTAATCACAAAATCTGCACTCGGGTCGTGGTTAATGAGAATAATTTGAAGCTCTCCGCGATAACTTGCATCGACAGTTCCTGGTGTATTGACCATCGAAATTCCATGCTTGATTGCTAAGCCAGAACGAGGATGCACGAGAGCTACATATCCCGCTGGCAACGCAATGGAGAGGCCAGTCGGAACGAGTGCCCGCTCCCCTGCCTTGAGCACCATATCTACGCGAGAGGCAATATCTGCGCCCGCGTCTCCGGGCTTTCCATACTTAGGTAGTGGCACCGTTGAATCAAGGCGCGTGATCAAAACTTTTACAGTCATGGGTTAATTTCAAAATCCGGATCAACAAATGCCAGGAGCTCGGGATGCTTGGTTACATATTCAATGTATTCCTTAGGAGCGTTATCTAAGAAATGTTGCATGCTCACGATGATGTACAAAGATGCGGCTCGAACAGCGACTGGTCCATCAGGGCCACCTAGTCGACCTTCCGCTGAGGCGTAGACCTTGCGATTAACCTGCCCAGTAATTTCAGCGGTGATATATAGAACGGTTCCGATGGGTACTGGCAAAATGAAATCTGTTTCTAGGCGAGCAGTAACGGCCGGTGCTCGTAGTAACCACATCAGCTTTCCGAGTGCTTCATCAAAAGCGAGCGAGAGCAATCCGCCGTGAGCAAGACCCGGTGCTCCTTGATGATTGTCAGTGACCGTAAATTCAGCAGTGATGTTCTGACCATCCCCTACATGTGCGACGAGATGCAATCCGGTCGGATGCAACTCTCCGCATCCGAAACAATGGCCGAAGTGAGATGGGATCTTTGTGCCCGATGCAGGAGCTTTGGGGTGGCGCTCTGGAATAACTGCTCCCTCTGGCGGCACTGTGCTGGGAACTCTGCTCATAGAGCAAGAGTAACCTTGAGCCATGAATAAGTCAGCGCGCCATCGAGATAAGAGTTATGGCGTAGCCCTCTTCCACGAAAAAATGCGCGCACCGCTCTGGGTGATAGCTTTCCTGCTCTTTCTGATGGGCTCGCTCTCGATTGCCATTTGGGCTGCGGTTGGCATCTGGCCTTTCCTTGCCGCATCAGCCCTTGAATTAGTGATTATCGCGCTTTACATAAAGTCGACCACTTTGGAAATTACTCTTACCAAAGGCTGGCTACTGGTCGGATCTGCAGCCATCGAACGCGCTTATATTCATAACTTTGAGGTTCTAGATACACCATCAATGCACAAGGCCCGCGGTGTTGATTTTGATCCGGCCGCATTTTTGGCAATTAGATATTGGGTGACTACTGGACTAAGAATGGCTATTCGAGATCCACAAGATCTAACGCCATATTGGTTAATCAGCTCTAATCGAGCAAATGATTTGGCGAAGTTACTGAACCTCGCCGATCACTAAAATCCGACTATTCGCAATCCTTGCAGACTGCTTTGGCGCCCTCGCCCTTTGCTAATTGAGAGCTATGGTGAACGAGAAAGCACCGCGAGCAAGTGAATTCATCTTCTTGCTTTGGCACAACTCGAACGGTTAGCTCTTCACCAGAAAGATCCGCACCAGGAAGTTCTAGACTCTCTGCCGCTTCTTCTTCGTCAATATCTACCTGACCAGATTGCGCATCAGCACGACGAGCTTTGAGCTCTTCGAGGGATTCCTCGTGTAATTCTTCATCCGTTTTTCGCGGGGTGTCGTAATCAGTTGCCATGGGGCGGATAGTGTCCTATTCCAGAGGTATATGCCTAATCAACAGTCGGCGTGTCGAGATTATTCCCTTATTCAGTGCGTGAGATGGCGCACCTGAGAAATCCGTGAGTTATTGCAGACGGAGCGGTTCTTGCCCACGTGCAACAAGTCGCTCGAAGTGATGCTCGCGCTTTTCGGTAAAGCGTTCGACCTCGACTGCCATGTTGTCCATGAAGGCCTTAAGTTCGGCTTGTGCCGCCTTGCCATCATCATCGAGTCCATCAACATTGTAAATATCCCACGCGCGTAATACTGGGTTGAGAACGTCGGTGAGGTGCAGTGGAAGATCATAAATTCCGGCAAGTGCAATCTGAACCGATTTGCGACCCCAACCAGGCATGCCTGCACCTGGCATCTGGAAATTGGTAACTACATCTGTAATTGCTCGCATCGCTGCGCTGGGCTCTAGTTTGATTGCTTCAGCAAGAAGATTTCTATAAAAAAGCATATGGAGGTTCTCATCCAGTGCTACACGTGCCAGCATTCCTTCGCAGACCTCATCGTGCGATATGCGTCCAGTGTTTCGGTGAGATACTCGAGTAGCAAGTTCTTGAAAAGAGACATAAGCGACGGTATGCAACATATCGTTCTCATAGGGAGTCTGATACCCAACTTGCATATGAGCCATGCGCAAATCTTCAAGTTCATCGGGATTGACGCCACGAGTTGCCATCAAATAATCGCGAAGCACAATGCTGTGCCTGGCCTCTTCTGCCGTCCAACGATTAATCCAAGTGCCCCATGCGCCATCGCGTCCCATGGAGAGAGCAATTTCAGTGTGATAGCTAGGGAGGTTGTCCTCAGTCATTAAGTTGAGAACGAGTGAATCTTGCGCAACGGTTGTTAATTTTGAATCTTTTGCTTCCCAAGCATCGCCGTTAAGGGGTCCAGAGAATGTTCGACCCTCAGACCACGGGACATACTCGTGTGGGTACCAATCTTTTGTTGTCGCTAAGTGGCGATCGAGTTCCTTTGCAACAGCTGGTTCGAGATCACGAATGAGACGTGACTGAATCTGGGGGTCGATCGGCTTAACCATGAGGCGAGATTACTTCATGCCTATGGGTTACTCGCGAGTTCAGGAGCCTTGGTGTCGAAGCTTTTGAGTGCGAGCACTTGCCTGCTCCGCTCTCCATTTTTCAATCAATGCATGATTTCCGCTGAGTAGGACTTCTGGTACAGGTAATCCACGCCACTCGGCAGGTTTGGTGTAATTGGGATACTCGACCAAAACTTCGCCGGATTGCGTCATTATTGAATGGGATTCTTCAATGATTGAGTCTGGATTTCCGAGAACGCCCGGAATTAACCGAATAATTGCCTCCATCATCACCAAGGTGGCAACTTCTCCCCCGCCTAAGACGTAATCTCCAATGGATACTTCGCGAACGTTAAATCCAGGAGCATCCCGATAATAATCGGTTACTCGAATATCAATTCCCTCATAACGGCCACAAGCAAAAATCAGATGATCGAGCGTGCTCATCTCGTGTGCCATCGCTTGGCTAAATTTCTCGCCAGCAGGAGTTAGCACAATCAGAGTGTGAGTGAGATCCGGCTTAGCTGCCGCGACTTCGTCAATCGCCTTGCCCCACGGTTCGGGCATCATAACCATTCCTGCGCCACCACCATATGGAGTGTCATCTACTGAGTTATGTACTCCGACAGAGTGTTTACGAAGATCATGAATAGCAATATCTACCAATCCCTTCTCTTGGGCCTTGCCCATGAGCGAGAGATTGAGCGGATTCATATAGTCCGGAAAAATTGTGATGACATCAAAGGTAGGTTTATTGGACATCCAAGAGTCCTTCCTGTTCGACAACAGTTATCAACTTATTTTTCACATCAACTGTCGGAACAATGGCGCGAACAAAGGGAATCAGTATCTCTTTTCCTGCGTTGTCCACAGCCAATAAATCCTGACCCGGTAGCGGAACCACATCGGTCACCAATCCAATTTCGGTGCCTGATTCCGTAACAACTCTGCAC
>CANFRP010000050.1 GCA_947449535.1 Actinomycetota bacterium
CAAACTGGTGGAACGACAAATTACGATCAAATCCGCGTCTATGACAACAATGGCTCTTTTAATCTTCAGAGCGCTGGACTCATTTCGTCGGATATTGCAGATATCACTGGTGGCTTCCAAGTTAATCTCTTCAATAGCGCTAGCCCCGCAAGCGTTGCGCAAACTCTTGCTACTAGTGTTTACAAGCTGACGATTGAGTCAGTGGCTCATGATTCGACGCTGACACTAGTTAGTCTTCCTAGTGGCAGCATGAATTTTACGACGACTGCTTCCGGTTTGGGCTATGCATCAGACCCAGTATTTAATTTTGGAAATGGCAATTTCACTGTTGATGCTTGGGCAAAGATTCCGTCAGGGTTATCTAATGGAACATTTTTTACGCTTGGCGGAAATATCAATAGTACGGGAGGCTTCGCCTTCTGGATTGAGGGCGGAGTTATCCGGATTCGTCGCAACGGAGTTGGAGCTGATATCTCAGTATCCATCGATGCCTCTTGGCGAAATTCATGGCACCACTACGCAGCCGTACGCGGCAACAATCGATATGGTATTTATGTGGATGGAAAATTAGTTGTCGATGCGAACGACACAGGTGAATCAATCACCACTACAGAGCCTACGGTCGCGCAGCTCTCAGGATTTGAAAACCAATATACCTTTGTAGGGGAAATTCGTAACTTGCGAGTGGTTAAAGGCACCGCTTTGTATTCTGGATCGACAGTTGGGACGACCTATTTCACTCCGCAGGCTGCACCGCTAAGCAAGGTTTCTGGAACAGTCTTGCTCCTCCTTGCTCAGAATTCAGGAAATGCTTCGTATGACTCCAGCGATTACCACTGGACTTCCACCAAGTTCACCGCCCCTCTTTACGTTGCGCCGTAATTCACATTACAGATGCCTTCCATTTGCCTAACGTGGTATCGAGGCGGTCGCCTAGGTTGGTTAGGCTAAGGGCATAATCATCAGTTAGCAGGGGAGTCACCATGGATAGCCAAGCAAAGTGCCCGTACACCGGAGCAAGCGCAGCAGGAACTACCAATAAGGATTGGTGGCCAAATCAGCTCAATCTCTCTGTACTTAATGCACACTCACCATTAAACGATCCTATGGATCCTGATTTTGATTATGCCGAAGAATTTGAATCACTTGATCTCAAAGCGCTCAAAAAAGACCTCGCGGTTTTGATGACTGATTCACAAGATTATTGGCCAGCAGATTACGGTCACTACGGCCCATTCTTTATTCGCATGGCATGGCACAGCGCTGGTACCTATCGCGTCTCGGATGGTCGTGGTGGCGCAGGTGCGGGTATGCAACGTTTCGCACCTCTTAATAGCTGGCCAGATAACGTGAACTTGGATAAGGCGCGCAGATTATTGTGGCCAATCAAGCAGAAGTACGGCAAGAAGATTTCATGGGCAGATCTCATGATTCTGACTGGCAATGTTGCGCTCGAAACAATGGGCTTTAAGACATTTGGTTTTGCTGGCGGTCGCGCAGATGTGTGGGAACCAGATCAAACTTACTGGGGCGCCGAAGCCGAATGGTTGGCCGATAACCGTTATAGCGGAGAGCGTGACTTAGAGAATCCACTCGCTGCAGTACAAATGGGATTAATTTACGTTAACCCAGAAGGTCCTAACGGAAATCCAGATCCACTTCTTTCGGCTCGCGATATTCGCGAAACATTCGCTCGCATGGCTATGAACGATGAAGAAACTGTTGCACTCATTGCTGGTGGTCATACCTTTGGTAAGACTCACGGCGCAGGAGATCCCTCAAAGTTTGTTGGAGCAGAACCAGAAGGCGCACCTATTGAACAAATGGGTCTTGGTTGGAAGAACACCATGGGTTCTGGCAACGCCGAGAACACAATCTCCAGCGGCCTTGAAGGTGCCTGGACACCTTACCCAACTACTTGGGATAACGAGTACTTCGAGACTCTCTTTAAGTACGAATGGGTACAGACTAAGAGTCCTGCTGGCGCCACACAATGGATTCCATCTAAGACTGAGGCCATTGATTATGTTCCAGATGCACACGTTTCAGGTAAGAAGCACACCCCTGTCATGTTGACTTCAGATCTCGCACTTCGGGTAGATCCTGCATACGAAAAGATTTCCCGTCGCTTCTTAGAAAACCCAGCAGAGCTAGCCGATGCTTTTGCACGCGCATGGTTCAAGCTCACTCACCGAGATATGGGCCCACTTGCACGCTACTTGGGTTCCGAAGTTCCATCTGAAGTTTTGCTCTGGCAAGATCCGCTTTCAGCCGCACCAAAGCGTGTTATTGGCAAGAAAGATATTGCCGCACTCAAAGAGCAGATTTTGAAGAGCAAGCTCACCATCTCGCAATTGGTCACCACTGCTTGGGCATCAGCTTCTACCTTCCGCACATCAGATAAGCGTGGTGGCGCTAATGGTGCGCGCATTGCACTCGAACCACAACGCAACTGGGAAGTGAACAACCCAGCTGAACTTGCGCAGGTGCTCGATGTTCTTCGCATGATTCAAAAGAAGTTCAATGAGAAGTCAGGCAAGGTTCAAGTTTCACTTGCAGATCTCATTGTTCTCGGTGGCTGCGTTGCAATTGAAAAGGCAGCTAAGAACGCTGGCGTGAAGATTGAAGTTGAGTTCTACCCAGGCCGCGTCGATGCCTCACAAGTAGAGACTGATGTCGCTTCATTTGCATACTTAGAACCGGCAGCTGATGGCTTCCGCAACTATGTAAAGAATGGTGTCATCACTCCAGCTGAATTCTTGCTCGTCGATAAGGCAGCGCTCTTGGATCTCACAGCTCCAGAGATGACTGTTCTCGTTGGCGGATTGCGCGTACTCGGCGCAAATTACGATAACTCGTCGACTGGAGTCTTGACTGAGAAGAAAGAGGCTCTCTCTAACGACTTCTTCGTCAATCTCTTGAGTCCAGCAACTGAGTGGGCACCTTCATCAAAGGGCAAGGATTTATATGAAGCCCACGACGTGAAGACCGGTGCCGTTAAGTGGACTGGAACTCGTGCAGATTTGGTCTTTGGCTCTAACTCGATTCTTCGTGCACTTGCCGAGGTATATGCCTCAGTCGATGCACAGAAGAAGTTTGTAGCTGACTTCGCAGCAGCGTGGACAAAGGTGATGGAAGCAGACCGCTTCTAACTTTTACACACTCACTTTCTATCCACACTTGCTAGTTGTTCTCGAGTAGGCATTAACGTCAATCGTTTTGACTACTCGGGTGCGAAGCCGAGAACTCTTATCGAAAATAAACAGTAGAGCTGATCGGTTGGGATTACAGAGAGTGAACGTAGTTCATGGATCTAAACACGATAAGTGGCTTGTAGCAGGCCGAGTGTTAATCATTCCTCGACATTCGGAGATTTCATCGGGCACGGCTGAAAGTATTATGAAATCCTTAACTCCTCAATTCGGAATCGGATGGTGGCGAAATGATTAAAACTAAATTTACGATAGATGTTGAATATATTGATGGAAACTACAAGGCTCAAATTCCGCAACTAAATCACACAGATTTTCTCGCTGAAAACTTGGTGGATCTCAAGGGATTGGTGACCTGGCATCTTGCCGATCAAGAAGAAGTTGAAGAGTCGGCTCTCGATGTCGCGTTCATTCTCAAGGATTAATTGAATTAGCCGTAAGTGGGGCGGGTCGGGCTCGAACCGACGACGACCGGATTATGAGTTCGGCAGCGACGAAAAGGAGTAAGACGACTTACACCTGTTTACGCTGGCAACTATAAACAACTTCAGCAATGATGAAGACCTATATCGGGGTGTAAATGGGTATCAAGTGCACGAAATGTGCACTGACCATTCAACGAGTGAGGCGGGTCGGGCTCGATTCGTTTACTTCCCAAACCTAAAGCCTTACGCTTGTCGTATTGACGGAATCAAATCATTGTTTTGTCAGCCTGAATTCCTAGAACCACCTACTCGGTCTGGTTCTAGTGCATCTACTGTGTTGGAGGGCAGGAAATGTTTAGAAACTCCGAGCCGTTCCAAAACGCCGACTATTACAGCGATGATCCAGATGTATTTAGCCAGAAGCCAAAGAAGGAAAAACTCCCAGCAATCTTAAGTGCCCTAATTCTTTTGGTTGGTGGCGGATTTTTTGTGCAGACAACTCTTGCTGCAAATATTTCAATCAACTCAGGGCCGGTTGAATTTGGCCAAGGAATAATGCAGGCCGTGGCCTGCTCGGGTGCCACAAACTTAACAGTAACTCCTAACTCCACATTTACTAATGTCTCTAACGGGGGAGCTTTCTACTTTTCATCGGTAAGGGTCTCAAATATTCCTGTTGATTGCTATGGAAAAGATTTCACTATTCGTGCATACGGAAATAGCAGCAGCACACCACTTGCCCTCTTTAACACCGCATCAACTGCTGGAGTCGTCTATAACAACAGTGGAACATTCCAGGCTGGAGTTGGTAGCACTGGTGCGTCAGTCAGCAGCAGTTCTGGAACATTTACCGTTACCTTTGCATCACCAGTTGCACTTGCATCTTCGGTCGCTAAAATCACTATAGAAAGCGGAGCCCATACCTTTAACGTTGGAGATGCCGGTCCAGGCGGTGGAACCATTTTCTATTACTCTGCAGCAGGATTTAGCTGTGGCCCAACACTTTCGTCCACGTGCAACTATCTTGAGGCAGCACCAAGCGGTTGGAACGGTGGATCAGACCCATCCAAACTCTGGGCTGTCGCATCGAAACAAAGCACCGATGTCACGGCTATTGCTAATGATGACCCTGCATATAA
>CANFRP010000051.1 GCA_947449535.1 Actinomycetota bacterium
GAATTTCCAGGTCAACAGATTCCAAGGCAGGGCGTTCCTGCTTGGGGTAGATCTTGGTGACATTCTCAAAACGAATCACGGTTACTCCAGTTCCTGATTATGAGCGTCAGTTTAGGCAACCAGCCCGCTCAGGCTGGGGAAATACGCGCCTTTTTAACTGAGAGATGCTCGAAGATTTGAATTTAGGCGTAATTTTCAGCTCCCTTGTAACTTATTTTATGGACGAATTCCTCTCTAGGAGAATCCACTTAATTGTGCAAATTCCTTATTCGCTTCGCTTTCTCCAACGAATAGCAGCCTCAAGAAAGCCATCAATGTCGCCATCTAATACACCGGATGGATTTCCAACTTCATAATTTGTGCGAAGGTCTTTCACCATTTGATACGGCGCAAGAACATAAGAACGCATCTGATTACCCCAAGATCCAGAGTTATCGCCCTTTAGTGCATCAATGCGTGCACGCTCTTCTTGGCGACGGCGTTCCAACAATTTCGATTGCAAGACAGCCATTGCAGTGGCTTTGTTTTGAATTTGGCTTCGTTCGTTCTGACAAGAAACAACAATGCCCGTAGGAATATGCGTAATACGGACTGCAGAGTCTGTGGTGTTCACGCCTTGCCCACCCGGACCGGATGAACGGTAAACATCCACTCGTATCTCTTTCTCATCAATTTCAACATGGTCGCTCTGTTCAACGACCGGAACTACTTCAACGCCAGCAAAAGAGGTATGGCGACGGGATTGTGAATCAAAGGGAGAGATACGTACCAAACGGTGAGTACCTTGCTCAACAGAGAGCGTTCCGTATGCATAAGGAGCACTGACGCGGAAAGTTGTTGACTTAATTCCAGCTTCTTCAGCATAAGACGTTTCAAGTACATCTACCTTCAAAGATTTGCGCTCGCAATAACGAAGGTACATACGCATCAACATTTCGGCCCAGTCAGCCGCCTCAACGCCGCCAGCTTCAGATCGAACAGTTATCAAACAATCGCGGTCGTCATATTGACCGTTGAGTAGTGTCTGGACTTCTAGATCTTGAATTGCCTTTGTGACATCATCGAGTTCAGTACCTGCATCAGCTAATGCCGAAGCATCCTTCTCTTCTTCAGCTAACTCAAGAAGAAGCGGGACATCCTCGAGGCGTCTGCGGATATTTGTAACCCGATTAATTGTCGATTGAACCCGTGAAAGTTTGCTCGTAACAACCTGAGCTTTCTCAGGGTCATCCCAAAGATTGGGTGCGCTTGCTTCAGCTTCAAGTGTCGCGAAGTCAGCATGTAATTTCGGTAAATCCAGAACAGATTCGATTGAGGTAAGGGTCGCACGGAGCTTATTAATCTCTTCGAGATATTCACGGGCGGCCATGGGTTAAGAGTAATGGAAGTAGGTCCAACAGTGGAATTTACCCCTCGCGCTGATCACTCAAACAAGTTCAAATAATCTCATCTTCATGGTATTTCGATTTAGGTCATTTATACACCGAACTGGCTCCGACCTCTGCAGAAATTAAAATCCTACCTTTTACTAAATTGTGAAATATTGGGAAATCAATCAAAGGGGTTACTTCGCTCATGACTGAAAGGACTAATTCGTCATTGACACATCTGGCACTGGTTAATTCAATTTTCTTATCACGAAGAAGCATTTGCGATACCTCAACCTGGGCGCGATTTATTGCAAGAGAGCAGTCAATTGGAACCCTCTCTCCTGAAGTGGTTTTTGAATAGTACCTTTGCAAATCTATTGAACCAGCGGCGCGCTGCACCCCTGGTTCAACAATTCCAATTAATTCACGTTTCGCAATAAAGGCATCTGCGGTATCGACAATGCCTATTGTTAGAGGCAAAAGGATTGCGAAAAGACCAAAAATCAATATTGATATTGAACCTGCTTCGTCTGTAAATCTAACTTCGAGAGCTCGAAGGTTTCCAAAAATATTAGGCTTTATCCATTCGTTTGCGGAAAATTTCGAAGGTAAACCCGTTCTGAATTTTGAGAGTAAACACGTTCTGAATTTTGAGAGTAAGACTTCATCCCTAAGCGCCATTTAGTTTGCCTTCCATTGATCGACAATTTCTTGGGTGCTCGATCTGGCTAGTAGGCGATGTTTATTGTTAAAGATAGAAAGATTTACTTTGACCGTGCTACCCGGGCTGAGACACTGCAAGTCGCTGCAGGTAATAACTATCTCCGGTTCAAGATCTGTCTCAATCCGATTGAGAATCTCAGCTTTAAATATCGACTTCAACACATTGACTCTCTCTACTGAAACGCTCTGCGAGGGACCCGAAACGTAGATTCGAGCTATCTGACGTGCAAAATTCCTAGTTTGGGATTGAAGCGAAGCGTCATGATTAACGGCTGTAAGAAAGATAGCGAGCGGGAGAAATAATGGAATTCCCAGAGCAATGAATTCAATGATTGCGCTACCCGAGTCATCTTTTATTCCCCAAAAGAAGCGTCGGGTTAATTTCATCAACTAATTCTCATCGATTGCTATAGCCCTTGTAGTGAGATGGGTGTGACCAACCGCCAAGGGAGAAATTGGAACTAACTCACTATCTGAGACTCCGATCAATAGATGACCACCGCCCGGAAGTTCAATACTCCCTTTTTGAAGTAAAAATGTCGGCAACTTTCTTGGAACTTCGCCTTGAAGGAGTGAAGAGTTGGAGATTTCTCCTTGAACTCTATTCAATGAAATTCCATGGACAAGAACAGCCGAAGCGATTTGAAGGACGCTCAGGAATAGAAAAATCAAAGGGATCATAACGATGACACTTTCCACATTTCCATCGTCTTCACGAAAAGAATCAAGGGCAAACATCTGATGGGCTATCGGACGTTGTTCATGGAATCGAGGGAGCTTCTCAGAATTGTTGAGAGCCTCGGCGCAGCGATAGTCCAGATCGCAGTTACAAGCCCTGTGGTCATTAGTACTACTAAGACCCAACCGGGTACATCGCCGCTTTCGTCTTTTACGAGTGACTGCCAAAATTTCTGGTTGTAAGCCCGCAGAAGCATCACGCCATTAAGTACTAACCCGAATAGCTGCGTAGAAGTACTGATTGCTAACCGGTCTAGCCTAGAAGCAGTGCCCAGTAACGAGCCGAAAAGGGTTGAAGCCTTAGTGAATAGTTCGGCATCTCTGGTCACTTTTGAAGTGGATTGCTCTACACGGTCAGCATCCTTGGCACAGGGATCTGCGCGATTCCAGCCCTTGGGCAACTTCGCCAAGGTTATTCCGTTACTTGCGCCAGCTTCTAAGTCTATTTTAAGTGTCATTCTTATTCTCCCTATTTATAGAGCTTCATTCTTCATATTGGTGATGGCTTTAAGAATAAATTGAAATTTGATTGTCTTAGTTTCTCGAAATGCAAGCCCACGGAGATCAATTCGAATCAGATATGTGAGAACTAGACCTTTGTGGATAAATACATTTCTCCCGCTAAAAACATTGACTTCCTCCCCTAGCTTTCAGAAACCAGTACTTTGTCCAAGGGCGACAAAGGATGGCCACAAAGCAAAAAGGACGGAGATGGGCAAAACTAAAAAAACAACTGGAATCATCAAGGCAATCTCGGCTTTTCCAGCCGCTTCAATCATTTTTGCGTGGTGGTTAGCTCGAATTTCAACCACTTGCCTCGATAGAACTTCGGATAATGAAGTACCTCTCTGCACGGCAATTATCAATGAGTCACAGAACCTCCTTAATTCAGGAATTCTTCCCGAACGTGAAAAGTTGTCCAATGACGCGACTAAACCCATTCCAGATTGAAGATTGGCCACACTGTCGCCTAGTAGATGCGCAATCTCGCCCTGGCTAATTCTCGCTAGGTGGAAAATTGCCGCAATCGGACTTTCTCCAGACGAAACAAGAATTGCGAATAACTCCACTATAAGAGGAAGCTCTAGTGCAATTCTTTTCTCTCTTGCTTTACGAGTTGCTATTTCTTCCTGTCTGATAAGTATTATTGCAAGTCCTGTTATGGAGAATATTAGAACTATTCCAGAAAATGATTGAGTTATTATTAGAATCAATACACAAAATATCCACCAAAAAATAAGTCTGGTCCTCGAAATTTTTAGATTGAATAATTTGAAATTTCTATCACTTTTTACAGACAGTAAGTTAATATCTCTGAGCGCATCCGAGTCCGAATACTTCCGACTCATGTCAGCACCTTTATTTATTTTTTCGTTCCGATAAATCTCGTGAAACCGAATCAATGGATCCCCGAGTTCCTGAGTAATCAGCTTTCCTGCGTAAGCGAATGAGGGAGTCAAGAAGCCTAAGGCGAGTAAATATGTACTCATCATGCGAATACTCGCGGCGAGTACTCAATTTTTCCTACTTTCTGCATCCAAAGGAAGGCAATCGCAGAGAACAGAGCACCGGAAAATAGAACTATCACTCCTGCGGTTGAGGCATATGCGCGACGCGCACTTTCCTGCGAGGAGAGAATCAAGAGTAGGATCCATGGGGTTGCCGCAGCGAGCAATGCAGCATTTCTAATCCATGAATGTTTGGCTTTGATTTCTTGACGTAAAGAGAGATCTGCCGTTATGAAC
>CANFRP010000052.1 GCA_947449535.1 Actinomycetota bacterium
CCAAGTGCCCCAACAAATGTCTCCGCCACAGCAGGTGCGGGAAGTGCAACTGTCACATTTGCCCCACCTTCCCTCAGTGGTGGCTCCGCAGTTACTTCATACACTGTGACTTCTTCCCCTGCTGGTGGTACCTGCACTGTGAATGCGCCGGCAACATCATGCATTGTTAGCGGTTTAACAAATGGAACTGCATATACCTTTAACGTAGTCGCTACTAATGGCGTCGGATCCTCATCGGCCGCAACAACAAATTCAGTCACTCCGTTGGATGTTCCGACCGCTCCACGGACACCAGTGGCAGCCCCAACAGATGGGGGAGCGGTCGTCACCTTTACTGCTCCTGCCTCTAATGGCGGCGCCGCAATTCAGTTCTACACCGTCACTGCCTCACCAGGTGGCACAACCCAAGTTGTCAATGGAACAACAGCCACATTTACTGGATTGACCAATGGAATTGCATACACATTTAGCGTTGTGGCGACCAACTCTGAAGGTGACTCGCCAGCATCAGCAATAACTAGCGCAGTAATTCCGCGCGCACTTGCGGCTGCACCAGATGCTCGTTTCGATCTCACGGAAAATATCAGCTACACAGTTGACGTTTCTGCGACTGGTGGAACTAACCCAAAGACATATGCACTTCTCTCGCCATCAGTTCTCCCAACGGGAATGACGTTAGATGCAAATACCGGAATCATTTCTGGCATCCCTACTGCCGCTGGCACTTATATTGAAACTGTGACTGCTACCGATGCCACTGGCGCAACGGTCACTACTGTTGCAACCATCCAAGTCACTGCATCAAATTCACATAGCAATAACGGTGGCGGTAACTATGTGGTTATTTCACCAGTCCTACCTCCTGCAGCAGTTCCTGCGCCAGCACCAAGTGGCGGCGGATCAGCTCCTGCGCCAGCGCCAGGTCCAGCAGCGCCAATTCCAGCTGAACCAATTCCGAATCCAGAACCTAAACCAACACCGGCAAAACCTGTTGCTCCAACCATTGCACAACAAGTGACCCAAGCACTTGCGACAGCAAGTGTCATCCGCGTGCCAGCGACTATCCCAGTGACTCTTCCATCCGTTGCGGGCGCTCCGGCACAAGTTTCTACAGTAGCTTCGATGTCTGGAACATCAATGGCAGTCATCATTACTCCCACCGGAACCCCACCTACTTCCTATGTCATTACCATTACTAATTCAGTGACTGGCGAAGTAAAGACGCAAACCGTCAGTGGCTCAGCGCTCACTCAATCAATTCCGATCTCTGGATTATCAGCGACCGGCGTTTACACAGTGGCAGTCGTGGCAAACACCGCAAGTGGTCAAGCGCTCTCCGTTGCTGGCAAAGTTGCAACGCCCGCTGCCGTGGCTGCGCCATATAGCAAACTCACTCCAGCTGCGATTAATAACGCTAACGCTGCGACTTCCAAAATCACCACCGTCTTCCCATTGAGCTCTTCGGTTTCCGCCTCCCTCAACGGCGTTAATACATCGCTCTCGAGCGGCGTACTTGCCTCAACTTCATCGGATGGAACTTCGCTCGCAATGACAATCTTGCCGCCGACAAAGAGCGCGGCAATTAATAATTATGTAATCATGGTTACCGATCGCACTACTGGCATCGTGACGACTCAGACTATCCCTGCTGGATCGACCCCTTCATCAATGGCGCTAGCTGGACTAGCCCCAGGAGATAACTACTCCGTTGCAGTCATCGCGATGAATAAAGATGGTTCGCAATCACTCGTACTTTCTAATGCAATCAAGATGGCGGGATCGTCATCGGGTCCAGCCAAGCCAGGCGTTGTTGTTCTTAAGCAAACAGCTGGCACAACAGATTCAGCAAATGCGCCAAAGATTGTGAAAGTGGTTCCGAAGGTAGATACCAAGAATAAGAATAAAGCCACCGTTGAAATTGGCAACCTCAAGCCAGGACAGCGCATCAAGGTAACTGTGAAAGGTAAGAAGTAGTCATGAAGAGAGTTCTGCTATTTATTTTCTTGATGTTGAATGTTGGTGTTCTACCCGCTCTCGCTGCTGACCCGGTCACCATCCTCGACAAAGTTGCTGAGTCCGAACAAGAGCAACTCGATCTACAAGTCCCTGCCGATACTCCGATCGGACATCACATCATCACAATTCAAATTCTCGATGATGCCGGAGTAATTACTAGTCGCGATGTGGCATTCTGTAAGGACATTCACGAAGATATTCAATGGGATGACAATTGCCCAGATGTTCTTGACCAGAATGTAACGAAATTAGAAGGTATCTTTGATCCGATCTATCTTCCTGATTACGACCCAACAAAAGATGTGAAGAATGTCAGCGGCATTGTTGTTGCTGCATTTGCATTACTTGCCGCAGTCTCAACTTCATCTACGAACTCAAACGATAAGAATTCTGATCAAGACTCACCTAGTGAAGAGAGCATTGAAGGCGTAAAAGCCGGCGCTCGGCGCCGCACCTTGCGGCTTGCTGGTCGCGGTGATCGTTCGCGATCCTGGGATTGGCCATGGACGAATTTCTTCGATCGTGAGTTGGGCCTAGTTGCGCGCGATTTTTCACCTTTCTCGCCTTTGTTAGCACGAATATTGCAAGATGGAAATTACCTCCGTGCGATGATCGGCGGGCTTTCGGTATTTCTATATCCCGTTTCGGTTTATATCGGATTACTTTCTTTGCACAGCAACACTTGGCAACCTACTCCAGTTCTAGCGCCATTGATGATTGTGATTATGGGTATAGGCATTATTGATTCTTTGGCAGGATATTTCGTCGCGATAATTTTCACCTTTGGAATGATTGTGTCTGATCATTTTCATACCCGCCAACAAATTCTAGGCACTATAGGAATCATTATTATCTGGTTCGCGCCAGGCTTGATTGCTTCAGCTATTCGCCCACTTCGACGTGATATCAAAGATTCAGATTCATTTTGGGAACGAATTACGGATTACGCCCTAGCGAGTCTGCTTTCTGGATGGGTTGTCCAGAAGATGGTTGGTGCCTTGCCTGGTTTAATTGGGAAGCAGATTGGTTTGACTTCCCATGCAAATCGATTAGCAGTGGTCGCGGGGATTTTAGTTGCGCTTCGATTTATCCTTGAAGATGTCTCAGATCGTTTTTATCCGCAGCGGAATGATGAGCTCGGTATTGAATTGAAGAAGCCACTGAAGGGCCATGAGGCCTATGTGAAGATGTTAAAGGTGGGAATATTTTTCTTCTTATCAGAGCGCTATATTGGAAATTCATGGGCGCTATGGGTGGCAACTTTCCTTATGATTCTGCCCTCTGTCGTCGATCGTTTCGATGAACGCTTTCCTAAGAGGGCCATCATTGGTAAGGCGATTCCGAAAGGAGCCCCACTTATCGTGATTATGTCGATCGTTGGCTCTCTGCTTGGTGCGGGGCTTGCTGGATTGATATCTAATAAACACACTCTGCTTCAAGTTTGCTTTGTAGTTCTCTCATTGCCATCTTTGACGCTTTCAATCCTGGATCACTTCGCTCAAGAGCCAAGTGAAAATATTTGGCGCTCTCGAAAAGGGGGGCAAATTGCTTATCGCCTTTCGGGAATTGGTATTTACGTCTTATTAGTACTTGTGGTACTTGGAAAAGACTTGGCAGGCTGGATAACAGCTCTCTTTAATTAGAAGATCCGCCGCCAATAAACCAAACGACAGCTGCGATCACAGCAATAAAGGCTGCAATTGGTGCCAACATTTTCCAGTTCTTCATGATCTCTCCTTTTTATCTTTACTTATTTATTTCTGCGTATAAACAGTTAGGACCGCACCGACAAAGTGACAGATAAATGCGGCAGCAGTAAATGCGTGAAAGAGTTCGTGGAAACCAAACCAGTTGATGGAGAAGTTTGGTTTCTTGAGTGCATAAATAACTCCACCAGCGGTATAGAACAAACCGCCAGCAAGAATTAACATGAAGACTGCGACGCCGCCGACTTTCCAAAATTGTGGCAAGTAGATCAGTGCAGCCCAACCAAGTGCGATATATGCAATGACATATAACCAACGAGGCGCAGTTAGCCAGGTGATGCGAAGGATAGAAGTTAGAATTGCACCGCTCCATACGAGCGTTAACAAAATAATTGCATTCGTTTTATTCAGTAAGAAGATGGCAAAGGGCGTATAGGTGCCAGCAATAAGTAGAGTGATATTTGAATGATCGATCCGGCGCCAGAGGGCCTTGTACTTGGGCTGCCAGGCCACCCGGTGGTAGAGGGCGCTGCAGGTAAAGAGGGTCACGGCGGTGAGGGTGAAAATGCCCAAAGTGATCCGCCCCTGAAGCTTGTCGGCGATGGCGATCAGGGTCAGGCCGGCGACCAGGCTGAGGGGGGACATGATGAGGTGGATGAGGCCTCGCAATTTGGGGCGCGGAAGCTCAATTTTCGAGGATTTAGGAGATTTCACCGCGTTCATGGGTCAAAGGTAGCCCCAATCGAGAGAAAAGGCCTCGGCGTGTCGGAATTGGCCAATCCACCCCACTTCGGGGGAGGAGGAGTA
>CANFRP010000053.1 GCA_947449535.1 Actinomycetota bacterium
CGAATAAAGAATGGACCATAGTGACCGTAATCTGCTGGCCACCAATCCTGCGATGTCTTCATCACAGTTTCAATATCAGCTTTTAGCGCATCTAGATCTAGTGATTTGAAAGCCTTTGCATAATCAAAATTTTCATCAAGTGGATTTGCTGCCGGATTATTTTGTTGAAGGACATCTAGATTCAAGGCGTTTGGCCACCAGTCCTGATTCTTAGTTCCACCAACTGTGTGGCTTGAACCGGTTACTGGGCATTTAGCTTGATCTGTCATGAATCCTCCATATTTGGAAACTTATAGGAGATGATCCTAGTCAAAATGTGAGGATGCCCCCCTTCGAATTAGGCTTCTTAGTAAATTCGAGGCTCCTCCAATTTGATTCCTGCCCCTAAGGGGCTTAACCACACAGAGACTTTCTGCGATAATTCATTATGTTCGGTTTCCGATTAAAAAGGTCTCAGCCGAACTTTGAATATCGCGATAATTACTATTACGACGATCCACAGAACGATCAATTTGCTCGTTTCGGAAAAATGGCTAGCGGGTTAAGTAAGACTTTAGCCTCGGTAGCAATTTTCACGGCATCTGTTCTATTTATTCAGGCAACAGTTGCTGCAAATATAAATTTAAATAGTCAAAAAATAGTTGAATTTGGCCAAGGTATCGGACAAACACCTGCATGTTCAGGATCTACTTCTCTAAATATCACACCTGGAAACTCTTTCACAAATGGCAATAGCACTTCTGGAAGTCACTTGTTTAATAAGATAAATGTAAGCAATATTCCGTCGCAGTGCTCTGGATATGACTTAAAACTTAGAGCTTGGTCGAATACGGGAAGTACCCCACTTGCAATCTATGGAACTAATCAAACTGATGTAATTGTTCACGGCGTTGGCGCAAACTTCGTAGCAGGTTGCGGAACTGGTTACACGGTGTCTGGAACTGTTGCATCAGGCACATTTGTGGTGACCTTAACTGTTCCCGTTGCACTCTCGACGACTGTTTATAAATTAACTATTGAAAGCACCGCTCACGATAATTCATGTGACTACTCACCTGCGTCAAACGGCGTTGTTCAAGATGGACTTCTTCTCTACCTAGATGCGGCGGCATATCCAGGTTCAGGTAACTGGCTTGACTGGACTTCTTATACCCATGATGGAGTTTTCCCAGGTGGCACTAATAATCCGACATTTGTCTCGCAACCGAATAATGCTAGTTATTTTAATTTTAATTCTAGCCAGTCCCAATATTTCAATGTGAACAATTCCAACACAATGGTTTATGGGACAAGCCCAAGATCAATGATCGGCTGGATGAGAGTAAGTGCATCAACTGGGTCGTGGCAATGGATTCTTAGCTATGGATCGGCAAATACCAGCCAATCGATGTTTATCGGATTTAACTCAAGCATCTCTACCGTCTACTTTGGCGGATATGGAAACGACGTAACCTATACAAAACCAACCGGCGATTGGATTGGCCAATGGGTGATGATGGCTGGCACCTACGATGGAACTACTGCAAAACTTTATGTGAATGGTAATCTTGTGACTACACAGACAATTGCCTGGAATACCGTGCAAAGTACTAACCAAATTGGACGACAAACCAATGGCGCGGAATACACCAACGGAAGAATCTCTTACATCAGCTACTACAACCGAGTGCTGTCGGCAGATGAAATGGCCCAGAACTTTAATGCGATTAGAGGTCGATACGGCATATAGTGGTTAAATTGCGCTATGGGATTGCCTGCGATGATCAAGGATTTGCAATCTCTAATTGGTGCGGAAAATGTGCGCTCTGATTCAGTCGCACTTTCGGCCTATAGCCACGATGCCACCCCACTATTTAATGGACTTCCAGAAGTAATTGTTACTCCCCAGTCCACTTCCGATGTTGTAAAAATTGTTAAATATGCCGCGCAAACCAAGACTCCGATTATCCCAAGAGGCGCTGGAAGTAACCTTTGCGCTGCAACTGTGCCACTTAAGGGCGGAATTGTTTTGAGCCTGACTTCGATGAACAAAGTCTTGGAGGTAAATAAAGCAGAGATGCTTGCGGTAGTTCAACCTGGCGTAACTAATCTTGAATTAGATCAATTAGTTGAAAAAGAGAATTTACGATTTGTGCCAGATCCCGGCTCACGAAATGTCTCAACTATTGGTGGCAATGTCGCAACCAGTGCGGGTGGATTACGTGGTCTGAAGTATGGAACAACTAAGAATTACATTCTTGGTTTAGAGGCAGTGCTCGGAACTGGTGAAGTGGTTCGAACTGGTGGACGCCTAGTTAAAGATGTTGCTGGCTATGACGTGACCAGACTTTTGGTAGGCAGCGAAGGAACGCTTGCAGTATTTACTGAAATAACAGTCGCTTTGGTGCCCCGCCCAACAGATTCAAAGTATGGCGTTGCTTATTTCGATGATCTCGCAGCAGCTGCCGCATGTGTTGATTCAATAATCTCCTCAGGCGTCTTACCTTCCACTTTAGAATTTCTTGATAATACCTGCCTTGTTGCAGTTGAAGAGTTTGCAAACCTTGGCCTAGATATCAAAGCTGGCGCGCTCTTATTATTCGGCGACGATGGTGAAGGAGATGTTGTCGCACAGACCGTTGAAAAGATGGCAGAGATCGCAAAGAAAGCTTCTGGAATTCGCGGTGTAACTTTGGCGCAAGATGTTGCGGCAGCCGAAGCACTGCTTTATGCCCGGCGATGTTCTCTTCCAGCACTTGCCAGACTTGGAACACTTTCAATTCTCGAAGACATTGCCGTTCCTCGTCCTGCAATGGCGGCAGTCGTAAAGCGAATCGAAGCGATCGGGGAAAAACATCATTTACGAATTGGCACCTTTGGCCATGCAGGCGATGGGAATCTGCACCCAACAATAGTTATTAATAAAGATGATGCTGAGGAAGTAGTGAAAGCTGAAAAGGCGCTAAAGGAAATCTTTGCACTAGCCATCGAATTCAACGGAACCATTACTGGTGAGCACGGCGTTGGAAGTGCCAAGTTGCCTTTCCTTGAAAAAAAAGTCGGCAAAGCAAATATGGATCTCCAACGTTCGATTAAATCTGTCTTTGATCCGGCAAATATCCTCAATCCAAATCGCCTGGGCTCATGAGCGAAAAATTTAGCCAAGATAAATTAGATCGCTGCATCTCCTGCGGTTATTGCCTGCCTGCTTGTCCTACATATCAATTAACGGGAGCTGAAGAATCTTCGCCTCGAGGTCGCATTACTTTGATGCGCGCCGTTCAATCGGGCACTTTAGAACCTGAAAACTTATTGGCTGAATCTGGCTTCTGTCTTGGCTGCCGAGCTTGTGAGCCAGTTTGTCCTGCCGGAGTTGAATATGGCGTTTTACTTGAAGAGGCGAGAGAAATTTTATGGCAAGGAAAGAATCAACCTTTAATTATCCGTGGTCTTTTCTTAATAGTAGGTAATAAATTAGGAATGAAATTGCTGGGACTTCTCTCCCCCATGGCGAAAGAGCGGAAATCAAACCCTGAACTTCACTTAATGCTCGGCTGCTTTGAGCGCCGTTTATATCCAGATGTAAGTAAGGCTGCGGCAAAACTTGCTCCAGAGGTTTCGGTCTGCAAAGAACAAGGTTGCTGCGGAGCACTTCATGCACACAATGGCGAACTTGAAAAAGGCAAGGAGATGGCTCGCCAATTAGGTGAGCAACTTTCGGGAACCATCATCACGACCGCAGGCGGCTGCGCCGCACATCTATCATCTGTGATTGGTCGCGATCGGGTTAAAGAATTTTCCGAATACTGGAGTACTAAAGATAGTTCGGTATCTAAAGTTCAAATCAATGGCCGCACAATTCGCGTTGGCCTTCAAGACTCTTGTCATTTAAGAAACGGCATGGGCGTTACTCAAGAACCTAGAGAAATTCTGAAACAGCTGGGCGAGTATGTTGAGATTCCAAATGCCGGTGGATGTTGTGGGGCTGCTGGAAGTTATTCACTTTTACAAAAGCGAAATAGTCGCAAAGTCGTCTCGCAAAAAGTAAACGATATTAAAGCGCTGAATTTGGATTATGTAGCAACCGTTAATCCAGGATGTACTCGCCAACTTGTGACCGAGTTACGCCGAGCCAAAGTTAAGACCAAGGTAATCCATCTGGCCGAACTCGTTGCCATGGGAACTAAGTAAAAATATGGATTTAGTGCAATTAAAGGCGCAATGGAATCAGGTTCTCGATGCCCTGCTCGAGGAAGATCGCATCGCATGGCTGGCATATTTCGATGCACGCTTGGTCAGCCTTGATTCTGAGAAATTACTCCTAAGTTTTGCTGATTCGGAAAAATTTGGTGGTGATCACAACTACAAATCCGTAAGA
>CANFRP010000054.1 GCA_947449535.1 Actinomycetota bacterium
ATCAGAGTTTTAATATAACTAATCACGAGGGATTGGTAAATGGCTTTTTTCGTTAATGCCGGTCAAAAATCATTTGGTTAAACTCAATTTATGCGAAGTGCCTGGGTCTGGACCAAATCCAATTGGAGGCGCTTGCCGCATCCACTTCGTTGGGTGGTCGTCGCCTCAGTCGGAGGCACTTTAGTTTGCCTTGGAATTTTGGGACTAGTTCTTCCGGTGATCCCAGGCGTACCGCTTCTTATCGCAGGTCTTGCTTTATTACCAACAGAGTTTGCTTGGGCTGAAGTTCTACTGAACCACACCAAAAAAGGAGTCTCGCAAACTTTCAGTAAGTTCTGGAAGTGAAATAAGTAACAACTTTTTTTGTGTAGTCAGTGTGTGGATAACGTGACTTCAATATCAGTAGCGTGTTTTAACGTAGGCAGATGTCAATTACTTTCCCAAAACCAAAACTGTTGGGCCCAAAAATCCCAGGCATCGTTGTAGCTGGACTTCTCGCCGCACAATTCGCACTATTTGGCGGTCACGGAGGGCCAGAACCGAAATGCGAACTCAACGTCGAACAACCACACTATTCGACGCATCTTTCCGAAACGATTAATTTCGATGCAATCAAACTCAATCTAACGACAACCTGCAATGTTCCTCAAGCGAGCACGAAACTAAATTCAAAAATTTTGATGATTTTGAACAATCGGGAGGTTACGGCTCATATCTTTCCTACGGCGATTAGAAATCCAACTGCTAAAAATTCTCTACGCACGGAGATCAAGGATTTGTTTGCAAAATGTCCCTACGGAATCGAAGTGGCATACAAAGGGGTAGCGAGTGGATACGTTGAAATTCAAAATGGAGAAAGATTATCTGTTTCTGGTTCTTCAGAAAAATACGCTGTAGCACCCTGTTTAATCAAAGCTAAGTAGTTCCCTTGGCTTCACTTAAGAGAGTTAATTCTTGCTCCACGAGTCGACACTGTGGAGCAAGCAAGACTCAAAATATACGCCGCTTGGGAATATGTTTCGTTACTGCGTCCCAAAATATTTGAATTGGTGACTTGTCAGGAGTTTGAGAGTCCGTAAAAACCATGGGTGGCGCAAGGTAGATCTCAGAACCCGATTTCCTTGGATCAAATCGTTCTGTAATAAATTTTCCAGATTTTTCTATCTCCAAAATCAGTTTCTCGTCTCCACCAATAAGAGTTACGTCATAGTCGATTTCATTAGAAACAAACCATTCTTTGCTTTCTGGCCAATAAATATTGGCTGGCACTTTTGAGAAATATTTCCACTTGAACCTTCCAAATTTTGAAGACTCAAAGAGTGGGCATTTCAATAAGTAATACTCACGAAATGGAGTCTTGAAGTATGGAACAAAAATATTTTCTGAAGTGAAAAATCCATTACTCGCACTTCTCTTAGAATTATAAAAATTCCCGTATTCCTCTTCGAACGACCATCCAAACCCGTTCCATATGGCGACAAAGCAAGATTTTTCAGGAGACGTGAATTTGTCAAGAATTTTATTGAGATCTTCCGCGCAATCTTCTTGAGAAGTTGAGTAATTCTGATTATCTTCGGGATTACTTCGACGTATGGAAATATAAGACTCAAATCCAATCGGAATCACAAATCCCAAACCCCGGTTGCCAGAGACATAGTATGAATTCAATGCATCTTGAACCCACTTTGCGTCTTGGTAACTTGAAACTACCGATAGACCTTTAGGAAAAATTCGTTCAACATCCATGCCTTAAAGGCTAGCCCTTTTAATGATTTTGGTGAGGCTTATTAATTACGTACAATCTCGCAATTTACTTACAATTAGATCTCGACGCCTATGTATTTGGTTTCGAGGAATTCGTGAATTCCATCGAAACCACCTTCGCGACCAAGGCCGGATTGCTTAAAGCCACCGAATGGCGCTGCTGGATCTGAGATCACGCCGCGATTGATTGCAACCATTCCAGATTCGATTGCTTCGGCTGCGCGCATTGCGCGTGCAAGATCCGATGAATAAACATAGCTAATGAGGCCGTATTCAGTGTCATTGGCCAGGGCAATGCCCTCTTCATCAGTATCAAAGATGACGATTGGTGCGACTGGGCCGAAAACTTCTTGGCGAAGGATTGGATTGGATTTATCGACCACAACAACTGTTGCGGGATAGAACGCACCTGGTCCCTCTGGAGTTTTAGCACCGAGTTTTACATCGCCACCAGCTGCAACTGCTGCATCTACTAATTCAGCAATCTTGTTCCGTTCTTTGACAGAGACGCTAGCGCCGAGTTGTGCGCCGGCTTCCATTCCGGGTGCGACTTTAAGTGCGCCCATTGCAGCAGCAAACTTCGTGATGAATTCATCGGCAACTTTGCGAGCGACGAAGAATCGATTAGCGGCAGTACATGCTGCGCCACCATTGCGCATCTTGGCAAGCATGGCGCCTTTGACTGCTTCATCAATATCAGCATCATCAAGAACGACGAATGGGGCATTGCCACCGAGTTCCATTGATGTTCGCAGAACTAAATCCGCAGATTCGCGGATCAACATCTGCCCGACAAATGTAGAGCCAGTGAAAGAGAGATTGCGAACGCGAGGGTCGTGCATAATTTTGGAGATCATCGGACCAGTAGTGGATGGCAAGATGTAATTGACGACGCCTTTAGGAACACCAGCGCGTTCGAGAATATCGACGATAGCAATTGCAGTAAGTGGAGTCTCACCGGCAGGTTTCAAAATAACGGTGCAACCAGCTGCGAGCGCTGGTCCGATTTTGCGAGTAGCCATCGCGGCCGGGAAGTTCCACGGAGTAATAAGGAGTGAGACACTAATAGGTTGGTGGGTAACGATAATTTTCTTATCGCCAGATGGTGAGGTGCGGAAATCTCCGGGAGTGCGCACAGCCTCCTCGGAGAACCAACGGAAAAATTCGGCGGCATAGGCGACTTCACCCTTGGCATCGGTGAAAACTTTTCCATTTTCCATGGAGATCAAAGTGGCGAGGTGATCACTCTCGGCGACCATGATTTCAAATGCTTTACGCAATATCTCGGCGCGTACTCGAGGGGCGGTTTTTGCCCATGAAGCTGAGGCTTTATGGGCCGCATCGACGGCCGCTAAACATTGGGCATCACCCGCAGTTGCGACCTCGGTAATGACTTCACCAGTGCTGGGATCGTAAACCGGCATCTTTCCGTCGCCCGATACCCAACTTCCATCGATATATAGCTCGGTTTTGAATTGCATGGAGCAAGCATACGCTGGGATTCGCAAGTAAAATCGGCTCCCTAACGATGAGATGGATGTGATTTAACCGTGCCAAAATCATGGACCGATGATGCCCCAGAGCCAATGGTTCTCAAGGAGCATGCTCAACTTGATGACCCCATCTCGTACAAAGTTAAGAAGAAGCTTCTTGGCAATCCGCTCAATCGACATTCGCTCTCGCATCAGCGCCTAAGTAAGAAATTTGCGCTTGGCATTCTCTCCTCCGACTGCATCTCTTCATCTGCATACGGTTCCGAGCAGATTCTGCTCGCGCTCTTGCCTGCATTTGGTTTAGCAGCATTTAGCATTTTGTTGCCGATGACTCTGATCGTTCTCATTGTTCTTGTCATTATTACTTTCTCTTATCGCGAAGTCGTCATGCTTTACACAAAGTCGGGTGGTGCCTACGTCGTTAGTAGGGATAACTTCGGGCCCGTAGTAGCGCAAATTGCAGCTGTCGCCTTGATGCTGGATTACATCGTGACGGTGGCAATTCAATCTTCTGCTGGCATTGATGCGATTGTTTCCACATTTACTGGATTACATCCATGGAAAATTCATATGACAGTCGCAGTCATTCTTCTACTTACCTACGGCAACTTACGTGGCGTAAAAGAAGCCGGCGCAG
>CANFRP010000055.1 GCA_947449535.1 Actinomycetota bacterium
AAATGTGAGGCTGACCCCACTTTGGGGGCAGAGGGCCGAGATGAGCGATATCAAGGGCTCGCAGGTGGAGTTCTGACTCGTGAGCGGGCAGAGTTCTCGCATGACAACAGATGCAACCCAGCCATTGGCGCCACTCGCAATCGTCACCGGTGGTTCTCGGGGCCTAGGCAAAGTTGTTGCGAAAGCACTGGTCGCGCAGGGAAAGCGCGTTGTTATCGTCTCGAAAGATCCAGAGCGCGCAGCTGCAACAGCACAAGAATTGGGTTGCGAATTTCGCACCGTTGATTTCCAAGATTTAGCTGCCACTCGCACTGTCTGTGAAGAGATTCAATCTACTTTCGGTATTGCGGAAATCATTGTGCTCGCCCACGGCGTGATGAGTGATCGCCTTTCCAAAACACTGCGCACCACCACCGAAGAATGGCGCCGAGTAATGGCGATCAATCTCGATTCCGTTTTCGTTATCGTCAACACGCTCTGTCCAGCAATGGCAGATGCACGCAACGGTCGCGTCATCATCTTTACCGCCTGCCTCGGTCGCATGTCTGGCCCGGGAAATGCAGGGGGGCTAGCGCCGTATCGAATTAGTAAAGCGGGAGTCAACGCACTTGTTCGCAATCTTGCGCACGAAACTAATCATGGCGCTCGCGGATTCTTGATCGATGCGATGTGTCCTAATCATTCGCGTACCGATATGGGCGGGCCCGATGCTCCGCGTTCTGCAGAAGAGGGTGCTGAGACTGCGATTTGGCTTGCGACTCGTCTGTTCACACCCGGTGAAGATCAGACCGGATTGTTCTGGGAAGACCGAGAAGTTATCGAGTGGTAATAAGTTATTGAGTAAAAACTATTCTTTGTAACCAAATAGCGCGGCGATAAAAGTAGCTCCGGCAATAAGAGTGAGCGGTATCGCTAAAAAGGTAACGTCTCCACCTGAAAACATGAAGTAGGCAACTCCCAATGCAATCGCGTTAGCCAATACTGCGGGCGCCCGTCCATAAGACTTTCCGGCGGCAAAGCCCTTTGATGCAACATATAGCCCGAGAGCTCCCGCTATGCCAAAAACGATCTCACCGATGAGCGCAGATGAATGCGTGATATCTGAAGTAAATGAGGCAATAAATAGATAGCCAACTAATCCAAGAATTATGAGCGCTTCGAGGCGCAGAAGGATGACTGCTGCACGGCGAAAGAAGTCGGTGTTCATTTGCGGTAGCAAGTCCTTTCTTAAGAGTCGTTCCTCATTAGTTTAACTGTAAACATCATATTTTCTTCACATTATTCGCACGGATTGCCATGCATATAGAAATACGGCATCAATTCAAAAAAAGAGAAATATCCTCATTCAATGAAAAGTATTGAATTTCGAGATAACGGTACATCTGACACTTTAACGGGGTCTCCAACTTTTAGAATTTTTTTATCGCAGCTAGACCGCGAGATTGCACTAAGAAAACGTGTAAGTACACCGCTCTCTATTCTCTCCATTTCTATCGCAGATCCTAAAGACGATGGTGAAATAGTTTTGCTTAATGAGAGTATTCGTCGCGAAATAAGAAATGAAGATTTTTACTGCCGTGCCTCGGAGGATGGATTTTGGATCGGACTTCGGGCTGATTCGAAAGGTGCCAAAGAAGCATTACTGCGATTTATTGAAAGCGGTCTAAATATTTTTAATCAAGTAGCAGAAAACTCTGAAGGCATTAGAAAACCAATTTCCAATGTTCCACACTTCGACGCTCAAGTCCACGAATATAGGGGTGGCTTGACTAGCGAGAAATGGATCGAACAAATTGACCGGCTATATTTTAAGAAATAATCACTTGGAGACTTTTCTTGGACACATTAAGTTTGCATTAGAAAGCAATAAATGAAGTAATCCACAGTCAAGATTAGAATTGACAGTCAAGCGACTTTGCTTCGCATGTGAAAAGAATTGACCCAGTCCAAACTCCCCTCGTGTCTCGGGGCGAATTGATTAATCACGTCGAGGTAATTCCAGATGATGCCGATTTCGAAAATAGGCAAAATCTGGATAAATATGAGCAGACTAACCTAGACCGCATCGAATACGGTGTGCTCAATTCTTTTATCCAAGACGCCGGCATTGAGGAAATTTGGATTAACTCACCAAATCGAATCTTTATTGCTCGTGGCGGAGTGAGCGAACTGACAAATCTCGTACTTACCTCAGATCAGGTAAGGGATTTAGTCGAACGGTTATTGATGTGGGGAGGTAGGCGGTTAGACCTTTCACACCCATTTGTTGATGCAAGACTTCCCGATGGCTCACGCCTTCACGCCAGCATTCCTGATGTAACAGCAGAACATTGGGCCGTCAATATTCGCAAACACATACTTAGAGGAAAAACGCTAGAAGAACTACAAGAGTTTGGAGTTTTAGATTCTCGGCTCAGCTTGTTTCTTAAGAATTGTGTAAGTGCAGGATTGAATATTCTCGTAAGCGGCTCTACTCAGGCTGGGAAGACAACTCTTCTCAACGCTTTAATTGGAGAGACCTCAGTCAGCAGTCGAGTAATCACCGTAGAAGAGGTATTTGAGCTACGTCCGAGAGTCCCGGACTGGGTTGCCCTACAAACAAGGGCCGCAAATCTAGAGGGCGAAGGTGAAATTCCACTTCGCAAATTAATTAAAGAGGCACTTCGCATGCGTCCCACTCACCTGATTGTGGGAGAAATTCGAGAGGCAGAATCCTTGGATCTACTAATTGCATTAAATTCTGGCCTGCCGGGAATGGCAACGATTCACGCAAACTCTGGCCGCGATGCAGTAGCAAAATTGCAAACTCTCCCATTACTTGCTGGCGAGAATATCTCACATAGGTTCATTGCGCCCGTGGTTGCAAGCGCGATAGACATAGTTGTACATGTCGCGATGGAGGCTGATGGCAAGCGTGCAATTCAAGAAATTCTATTTGTGAATGGTCGAATTGAGGGTGAAAGAGTGGAGACAGAAACACTCTTTTCACTCGAGATTCATAACGGTAAATCAAATTACCGTCAAGCTTTAGGAGACCCAAACCGAATACTTGCGAAGAGGGGAAAGATTCTTGAAGAGTAAAAATAGTTTTGGGAGGAACCCACAAAAAACACTCTTGCTCACCGTAATTTTGCTCCTGATAATTTTCACATCCCTGATCGGTGCCACCGGATCTGTGGCGATATCCCTCCCACTTTCGCTCCTCTTTGTGGGAGTTCCGATTTACGCTACAAACTCTAAGGAGAAACTTCGGAAAAATAAGCTAGAAAAATTATGGCCGGAAATTCTCGATTTACTTATTTCCGGAATTCAATCGGGACTTTCGCTTTCGCAATCAATTGCTTCAATGGGAACAAGAGGTCCCTTAGAAACTCGTCCAATCTTCACAAGGTTTAAACTAAACCTCGAAAGCGGCCAGAACTTCGAAACCTCTCTGCATTTCCTTAAATTTGAATTTTCTAACTCTCTCGCTGATCAAGTAATAGAAGTAATGCGTATATCTCAAAGCTCAGGAAACAGAGATACTGCTCTTACCCTTCGTACGATCGCTGCGTTCATAACGGCAGATCTCTCTTTACGTCAAGAAATCAAAGCCAAACATTCATGGATTAGAAATGCTGCATTGCTCGCTGCGGCAACCCCATGGATCCTACTCTTGATTCTCTCCTCGCAGGAAAGTGCGCGTCGCGCATATGCCTCAA
>CANFRP010000056.1 GCA_947449535.1 Actinomycetota bacterium
CCATTATTTGAGCTGTAAGTAGCAGTACGCCAGGCGTACCACTCACCAATTGCACCTTGATCACTGGTAGCCGTAAGCGGAAGTGATGCGGCACCACCGTTACTCGTGGAGACACCGGTTAGCTTTGCACCGTTCACGAACATCGACTGCCCATTCGAATCCTTTACATAAGCCCAGTAGATCCATTGGTTATTTGCCATACTTGAACCACCTGGCATTGTGTAAGTGATGAAATTGGGCGCACAGTCAAGTGAAGCATTCCAACTTGTCGAACTCGTGGACCATATAACAACTGCATAGCAGGCATTTCCTACATACGGCACCAATGCATATATTGGAGACCAATCGGAGCTTCGAACCCAACCTTCGATTGTGAAGTCATTCGCTTCATTCAAGCCAGTACTGAGACTGATACCGCTCAATGAAGGGAACTGTATTCCTCGAGTCGGTGCGTATTCAAAGCTCGTTGCCCAACTTTGAATCGTTAACTTCACGAAGTTAGACGAAGTTGCAACTGGGTTGGCAAAGGACACAGTGAAGGAAGAACTTGAATTGGTGGTGACATCTAAACCTGATTGATTTCCTTGCGAAACAAAAGAGCCAGAATTGTTTCCGACCGTCACATCTGTTGAAGTGGTGTTGTAGAGGGCCAGGGGAGTGCTTTGGGTGGGGTCGTACGCATTGATTTTGAATGCAGTCCCATAACAGGATGTCGGAATATTGGAAACTGTTATTGACCCCAAGTAGAAGGCTCCGGCGTTACTAGCATTGACGAAGGAGGCTCGAGGCGTGACTATGAGATTTTGTCCTGCAGCACACGCCGCAGTCATTATTCGTCCCTGGCCGAATTCGAATGTGCCGCTCGAATTGATGGAAATATTTCCGGCAAGGGTTGATTGAATGAAGAGACCGCCCAAGACGAACATGAGCACGGAGGCCATTACGCCCAACTTGCTACGGCGACTCGTCGGCTCAATTGAGATCTCGCGATCTGGGTCATCGTGATAGTAATTATCCGTGTATGTCATGGCATTCGCTTTGATTTAGTCATGGGACTAAAACGCTCGAATAGCACGGACGTAGAAAGCATGGAACTTGCTGTTGTAATCAGGGGTTGGGCCATTGAAATAGAAACCCCAGCCGTTGGTGCTCTCGCGCTCTGATGAAGACCAATAAAAGTTTGACTCGAACCCAGAAGCACCGAGACCAGCACCAGTTCCTAAGTTGAGGGTGCCGCCTGAACAGATAGTTGCATCAGAAGTCCAGGCAACTCCTCGAGCCCACTTACACATTTGGTTGAGCTCTGAAAAACTTGGCAGATACCAATCGCTCTTCGAGCCGCCTCGGTAGGCGCGCGCAATTCCTGGTGCGCTGGTGATGTCATTACCTTGGCTAATAAGAGCGAGTGAATTCTTATAGCCAAGACCAATAGCCGAACTCGAATTGTCGGCATTTGTATCATTAGTAATTCCGGAGACATCTGAGCCAGCGAGCCCTGTGATTGCGTAAGGGAATGTGCCATTGGTCGAACCGCTTGGAGCGGCCTCTAAGTAATGGCAGAGTCCGCCAGTAGGACTACCAGTACTAGTGAAACTAGCACCGCAGCTAAATCCCGATGCGGAATAGTAGAAAATATTTCCTCCGCCTGGTCCGACATCACCAATCGAGCATGTAATTCCTTGGACGCAAAGAGACTCCACAGCACTGTGAACTCCCGTTTGTAGTGCCAATTTAGCCATAGTCCCTGATGTTGCTACGGGGTTTGTAAATGTCAGCGTGAAAGTTCCGGGACCACTAGCGATACTCGCGCCAGCAGTTGTGCCGACACCAAGTTCGAAAGATCCTGCATTGTCATAAACAACCGCAGAAGTTGAGCTCGCGTTGAAAATAGAAAGGGGAGTATTACTCGATGCACCATACGCGTTGATAGTGAAATCGTATCCGTAGCAATTTGATGGAATTCCAGAGACTTTGACTGAGCTGAAGTAGTGAGCGCCAGCACCGCTTGCGTTAATGAAACTTGAGTACGGTGTCACTGTGAGAACCTGACTGCCAGAGCAGGCAGTTGTCAGAGACATTCCTTGGCCAAATTGAATAGCTGATCCAGAATTGATATTGATATTGCCGGCGAGAGTTGATTGAATGAACATACTTCCGGTGAATAGCGCGCAAATGAGCGCGGCTATTCCGGCGACACGTATTTTGCGTGGCGCTACCTCTTCGACTGGGTCGTCGTAGTAGTACTCGTTATCCATCCAACCTCACTGAAAAATGAATCTGGCCCATGTAAAGGTGTTGGTGCCCTCGAATGAGCCAGATTTGCGTCATAAGTTACAGAACCAATCCATGCCCGTGTAAGGCTGCACAAATGTGCCTCGGGTGGTAACAATTGTGACAAATTCACTATTGAGGCGGAGCTATGTGTGGGAAAATCCGTGGTGCGAAAAACCAAAATTGTTTATGTAGAAAATGATCCAACTCTCCGCGGATTTATGGAGAAATTACTTAATCAATCGAACCAACTTGAGGTGGTTGGGAGCTTTCAAAGTGCGAAGGAAGCGCTGAACGATAAGAGCGTGAGATCTGCCGATGCTGCCCTACTTGATTATTCGCTGGAGCAAGATGGCCTCAATGGCGTTGAGCTTGGTATCGCGTTACGAAATATGAACGAGCACCTAGCAATAGTTATCTACTCTCAGTTCTCCGTGAGACCCATGGTAGCTCGCGTTCCCAAGGAACTTCGGTCTGGCTGGTCATTCTTTGATAAGTCAGCCACCATGCAGCTAGAAGAGTATGTCTCCATAATCAAGCAAACTCTTGCCGGCAAAGGTAACTGGGAAGAAGTGATGGGATCTGACTCGACTAATCAGGAATCCGAAGCAAGCGTTTTCTTCTCGCTGACTCCACGCCAACGCTCCATCATGGCACTTGCATCAGAAGGTGCAAATGCGCAGGATATTTCGGCGCAACTGGATATGAGTTATGCATATGTGCGGAAAGAGCTTTCTAGAGCGTACAAAATCCTCTTACCCAATGTCGATGACACGGCAGACCTCCGGACGGCCGCCGTGCTGAGGTATCTCGAGCTATTGAGACTATGAAAATCCTTAAACGTTTACAAAAAGTTGCAGGACCATACCCCTATTCACCAGGACTCCTCTTTGCTTTTATCTTTGTTTTCTTCTTTTCGCGGTATTACCCAGTCCTCAGTAACTATTCACCGGGACCATCAAGAATTAGACCATTCTTTTTTCTCATACTCCTCGCCACAGGCCCAGCAACTCTTATTGCAGGAGCAACGTGGTGCTTTAAAAGATTCCGTCGATGGAGTTCGGAAAGTCTTCCGCTCTACATTCTAGAAATATTATTTATCATCATGGGGGCAAGACTTGGACGTCTGGTTGGAGAAAAGACTTCGATTTGGCAGACTTACATACCGGAAAGGGCATTTCTCAAAGTTCCCTGGTACATGATTTTTCTTGCCCTGTTCATGGGAATGTTGATTAACGGATTTCTCAGCTATGCCCAACGTGAAACAGTTGGCAAACTTAGTCAAGCACGCGGTCTCATTCATAAACTCGAGGCTGACCGTCGACTTCTTATTCGCACAGAAGAGGAACAAAAGGCCCAGTTGGCGGGATTTCTGCATGACCGAATTCAGTCCGAGCTCATGA
>CANFRP010000057.1 GCA_947449535.1 Actinomycetota bacterium
CAAGAAGCGATTTCTGGGGCAGATGTTGGTACAACTTTTGCTCCGGTCCACGATAAAAAACCTTCTCGACTTTTGTGGCTTGAGCATGCATCGACTCCACGCGGTCGATTGATTCTTGATGCTGGCGCAACCACTGCAATTTTGGAGCGCGGAGTCTCGCTCTTGCCTGCAGGAGTTACAGCAGTTGAGGGTGAATTCAATGCTGGAGATACTGTCGAATTGATCGGTTCAACCGGTGTTGTGATTGCCCGTGGCTTAGTGGCATTTGATTCCGATGAAATTCCACAGATGTTGGGGCGCTCCACCAAGGAGTTAGCACAAGCGCTGGGTGCAGAATATGAACGTGAACTTGTCCATCGAGATGACCTGGTTCTCATATGAAAATTAGGGTTACTCGCGCGATCGCAGCATGTGTAACTCTGGTCGCAACTTTTCTGGTGCCATTGGATTCTGCATCCGCAGTTGCATGCACTAGTTCTAAATCAACATTTACAGGTAACGGAACTATCGGGCTCCTTAATGCTATTTATACCGTTGAATCATTTACGGCTGTTGCAACAGGATGTACGTGGACTGTGCCAAGTAACGTTACGAAAGTAGATGCTCTAATTATTGGCGGCGGAGGCGGAGGCGGCACCTGGGTTGCGGGCGGCGGCGGTGCTGGTGGAATGATGGACACCACCTCTATTTCAGTTACACCCAATGCAAATATTTCAGTCACCGTTGGCGCTGGTGGTTTAGGAGCAACTCGAAGTGTTCTTGCCTCAATAACAACATCTTCAGCAACAAGTGGCGGTGTATCGAGTTTCGGTACCTACACTGTTGATGGCGGAGGATTCGGAGGAACTTGGAGCGACCAAGCCGGACAAAACGGAGGTTCTGGTGGCGGTGGTTCCGGAGCTTTGACACAGGGAACCGCGACAAATTCTTTATATGGAAATAATGGTGGAACCGGAAACTCAGATCCCAACTACGGATATCCAACTGGCGGCGGCGGTGGCGCTGGTGGAGTCGGTGCAAACGGTCAGTCAAATATAAGTGGAATGGGTAAGTCAGGTGATGGTGGAGCCGGTAGAGCTTCAACTATTACTGGGGCAAGTGTTTTTTACGCAGGCGGCGGTGGAGCTGGTTGCCATGGTGGAACAACTTATGACTGCGTAGTTGGACAAGGCGGAACTGGCGGCGGCGGTGCTGGCGATAAATGGATTATTACAACTCGCCAAACAACGCGCGGCGGCTATGGTTCGGCTAACACAGGCGGTGGTGGTGGTGGTGCTGGTGGACCAAATGCGACCGCTTATAACCCTTCTTACTATTACGGTGGAAATGGCGGCAGTGGCGTCGTGGTCATTCGCTACATCTCTGATCTCAATCTCAACGCATCGCTTGGTACGGGTTCAATTACATCGAAATCAACTACATATAGAACTTCAACTCAATTAAACGTCAATGCACCCGTGAGTGGAAAGGTTACTTTTCTTCAATTTGGAAGGAAGATTCCTGGTTGTATTAATTTGATTGCAACTGCGGGCTCAACAGTGACATGCAATTGGCGCCCTTCGTTCCATGGCCAGATTCCTGTCACCGTTAACTATTACCAAACAGGGGTATCGGGGATATTTGAAACGGCTGCTTTCACTTTTTCAACTATTAAGCGCGCCAATGCGCGATAGTTTCTCGTAGGCTACCTCCATGGATTCCACTCAACTCATCGCTGACCTCGCTGATAAAGCACGCCTTGCTGCGCGCACACTTATCGCCGCATCAGGCGAAGATCGCAAAGAGGCACTTAAGCGAATTGCTGATGAGATTGAAGCTAGCGAAGTAGAGATTCTTGCTGCTAACGCAATCGATATGGAGCGCGCTGAGAAAGATGGCATGCAATCATCAATGAAAGATCGTTTGCTACTCACTGCTGCCCGAGTTCATGGAATTGCCGATGGCGCCCGCCAAGTGGCAGCGCTTCCCGATCCACTAGGGAAAGTATTGCGCGAGAGCACTCTTGCCAATGGACTTCATCTCAAGCAGATGAGTGTTCCATTCGGAGTTATCGGAATGGTCTACGAAGCTCGCCCCAATGTGACAGTTGATGCCGCAGTTATTTTGGTGGCCTCGGGAAATGCGGCGCTCCTTCGCGGATCTTCGACAGCTTCTGCTTCCAACAAAGTCTTAGTTGATGTGATGCGTCGTGCGCTAGCCAAGACCAATATCTCACCAGAAGTTCTGCAATTAGTTCCATCGGATGATCGCTCCACTGTGCAGGCACTTTTGCATGCCCGCGGAAAAGTAGATCTCGTAATTCCACGTGGAAGCGCTGCACTTATTCGGACTGTTGTAGATGACTCGACTGTGCCAACGATCGAAACTGGCGCTGGCGTCTGCCACGTCTATATTGATGATGAAGCTGATCTCGAGAAAGCACTTCCGATTGTTATTAATTCCAAGTGCCATCGTCCAAGTGTGTGTAATGCCGCCGAGACGCTGCTTGTGCATGAAGCGGTAGCGGATAAATTCTTACCTGTTGCTTTCCAGGCGCTCATTGAGGCTGGCGTAATTCTGCATGTCGATCAGGCATCAGCTGCCATTGCATCTGCACATTCAATTACGGCCTCGAGCGCTACAGAAGAGAATTGGTCAACTGAATACGGCTCGCTCGAAATGAACATTGCGATTGTTCCTTCCTTACTTGCTGCGGCAGATCACATCGCAAAATATGGCACCAAGCACACCGAAGCCATCGTCACCGAATCGGATGCACACGCTGCTCAATTCATTGCCCTCTCTGATTGCGCCGCCGTTATGGTCAATGCATCAACTCGCTTTACTGATGGCGAACAGATGGGCTTCGGCGCAGAGATTGGAATCTCCAATCAGAAATTGCATGCTCGTGGACCAATGGGGCTTGAAGCAATGACTACGACCACTTGGATCGTGACAGGAAATGGACAGATTCGCTCTTAATCTCATCTTTTTATAAGATCGGGGCATGAGCAGCCTTTCCCGCGACGAGGTCGCAAAGTTGGCAGGGCTAGCCCGAATCGAAATGACTGAAGCAGAATTAGTAGAGCTTGCTTCGCAATTTGGAATGATTCTTGATGCAGTCGCTCGCGTGCAAGAAGTTGATCTCACTGGCGTGAAGGCGACTTCTCATCCGCAGCCACTAGAAAATATTGCTCGTACCGACGTTGTAGTTCCTAGCCTCTCGCCAGATGAAGCGCTCTCTGGTGCGCCAGCCCAAGAAGAACAACGCTTCCGCGTCCCACAAATTTTGGGTGAAGCTGAATGATTAACAAGACCGCTGTTGAAATGGCAGAGGCGCTTACAAAAGGCGAGACCTCTTCAGTCGAACTCACTCAATCACACCTTGATCGCATCGCGGATGTTGATAGCCAAGTAAAAGCATTTCTTCACGTTGATGCTGATGGCGCACTTGCGCAAGCGAAGGATGTAGATGCAAAGTTAAAGGCGGGGGAGAAGTTATCTCCACTTGCCGGTATTCCACTTGCGCTCAAGGATATCTTGGCACAAAAAGGTGTACCCACAACTGCGGGATCAAAAATTCTTGAAGGTTGGCGACCACCGTATGACTCCACTGTTGTTGCTAAGTTAAAAGCAGCTGGTGTAGTTATTTTGGGCAAGACCAACATGGATGAATTCGC
>CANFRP010000058.1 GCA_947449535.1 Actinomycetota bacterium
ACTCCATGAGATGGAGGAATGACTAGAAGAGATAATAATGCCGCACTAAGAGCTATTTCGAAGTAACTCTTTCTTGCGCTCTTCATTCTATTGCTTCGTAAAACCAGCAGGACATACTGGATTAGCAGAAGTAACAAATCGCTTTGAAGATCCGTTAACGCAAATAATTGTCTTCACGCCAGTACTTCCTCCGCCAACACTTATGACACCGCTACTCGCGACTGGCTTCTTTGTGGGAGTGGTTTTGCTATTAGTTGGCTTCTTAGTTGGTTTAACAACCGGTGCCTTGACTGGCTTGGGTGCAACAACAGTGAGCAGGGCGCTTCCTTCAACGCCTGCCTGGTCACCTTCAACCATTCCCTTGCTTGTAAAGACTGTGACTGCGGCAGAGTCGCCAAGGCCAAGACCGCTGACGGTTACAAGACCAGTTGAATCAACGGATGCGCTTCCCGTGGAGACTTCAATTCCGTAGTCATAGAAACGGTTGTAATTAGTGATCTTAACTTGGAAGCCATCGTTGGTAGATATGACTTCGGCAAATTCTGGAACGAGTCCTTGGGTGGGAAAGGATGAGCCGTTTATGGAGGATTTCGTGACCGGCATTCCAGCGCCAATCGAAACTGAAATTGTGACCGTAGTGCTGCTTCCACCACGCATGCCCGTAACTTCTAGAACACCATTTCCATTGACAAATGCAGATGCACCGCTCGCTGTAGCATCCCATTTAAATTGGGAATTGTAATTATTGATTTGCACAGTAAAGCCAGAGCGATTTGGTTGTACAACACCAAAATCAGGTTTTATTGAGAGGGCGGCGGCGCTGGAATAACCAAGGAGAGCTACTCCCCCGACAAAGTTAGAGCCGTCGTATACGGCAAGTTTGCAATTATCTGGCTTGGTAGGATCCACATTTGTAGCATTTATTACACCTTGATTAGAGATGGAAATGTTTCCGTTTTCGCAAGAAATTTTCCATTGGTAATAACTATCGTAATTTGTGATAGCCACGCTAAAGCCACTGCCATTAACCATCATCACTTTGCCCAAATTTGGGATGAGCGAAGAATTAGGTTGCAGGCTTGACCAATCTAGGGTTGCAATAGAAGGTTCGAGGCCTGGCTGGAAGGCGCTGACAGTGAGAGTTGCTTTCTGGCCACGAGTTAAACCAGACACGAGGATATTTCCATTTGCATCCATCGTGGCTTTACCTGCCGAGGAAGATGCGCTCCACATATAGAGTGAACTGAAATTTCCTACATATGCGCCGAAGGAATCATTGGTCTGAGATCTCTTATAAATGACCGGGGTAATCTGTACTTTTTGGGGAATGGCACTAGCAGTAATTGCCTTAGTTCCATTGTCGTAGCCCGCGCGCGAAGTCGTAATTGTCACTGTCGCAGGAAAATTTCCCAATCCAAATACGGTGACTGTTCCGATGGAATTGATCGTTGCAGATCCCATGGTGGAGGTAACGCTCCATGTAAAGTTTGTGTCGTAGTTATAAACCTGAACCGAAAATCCACCGACTGTAGCCGTTACTTGTCCGGTGGAGGGAACAAGCCCTGGATTTGCCGCATGCGCAGGAGCTGCAGAAATTAATGAAGCTGCAAGTGCTAGGACTACGAAGATTCTCTTCATTATGCTGAAGGAACCTTTCCAGCACAAACTTTCGCGATCGCACGGTAATCATTCAAAATCTGCTTCTGGCCGTCGGTGTAATCCGCCACAAAAGTAGAGGGACTTTCCACTTGGTTCTTTCCCCACGAAAGTATCAAATTTGCATAATCTCCCAGATCATTTGCCGCCTGACCGAGAAGTGATGCCACCTGACCCTTAGATCGCCCTTGATCGGTGGCAACTTGCATAGCAATTGCCGAGGCGCTTTGTGCCCAATCAATAATTACTGGTGCATTATTTTTATCATTAGAACCACCAGGGACATTGCGCACAATATTTGCATAATCCACTAAGTGGCTAACAGTTGAACTTGTAATAACGCAAGAACTATTAACGGCAGTTTTAGATGCTGTTGGTGAAGGTGCTGCATCAGCCGGAACATCAACTGCCACTTGATCATCAGCAGTCGCAGTCGTTGAAGGCGAGGCCACAGGAGCTGCCGTTTGGGTTGTATTTGGTTTGGTCGTGTACCAAATTGCACCGCCTGCAACCAATAGTGCAACGATTCCAATGACTATGGGAGTCTTTTTATTAAAGCCGACTTTATCCGTCTTCGCTTTTTTCTCGGCCTTTTCTTTGGGAAGACGCTCTGATTTGGGTTTACGCTTCCACTCAATAACTTCTGGTTCAACTCCACTTGGTGATTTCGATTTTGCTGCAGGCGGAACAAAAACATTTTGCTTCGGCGCTTCCACCCGTGGTGGCTGTGATTCGCGTGGTGCTTGCGGAGCAGCAGGAGCAGGCGGTGGAGTAAATGTTGGTCGATTCGCGTTGGGATTGACTGGCTTATAAATAACAGTCTTTAGTGGCGCAGGTGGGTTCACAAAGTTTGGCGCAGAAGGCGCGGTGGGAGCAGCTTGTGAAACACGAGGCTTTCCACAACCTTGGCAGTATTTTCCGGTAGGTGAATACTCACGTCCGCAGTACTGACAGTATTGATTGCCGCTCATTGTGAAAATCCCATCTTCATGAATCTCTCGCTATTGCCTCTCTTTATTCTAAAGGTGAATCGCGATGATTCTAAATATTCCAATGACCAGTCACGCCTATTTCTTAATTGTCGTGGCCCAGGTCGTTGAGGTTGGTAGGCGCACATCGCTGCCAGCGAAGCTTGAGGTGGTCGAACAGATTCCATTGGCGACCGCTGAGATCATAAAGGTGGTGAAGAGCGAGCCGCCGATATCGCTAATTTGAACATTGGAGACCGTGCAGGTGGCGGGAGTGTTGCTCACGACTGCGATCGGTACGCCCAAGGAACGCAATCCGCTCATCAGTTCTGGGTTAACGGTTGTTGCAGCAACCTGGATTTTTGCGCCATTGCTATTGACGGTATTTGTGCCGGTGACTGTTAATTTCATGGAAGCTTTCATCCATAAGAAGCTTCGCAGTACTGGCTCGGCTGCTGCCCATGTCTTATCCCCTGCTTGAGTTGCTGCAACTATGCACATTATTTGTGGGAGTCCTGATACCGGATAAACCGCTTGAACGACAGGACCGGAAGTTGGATAAATGATCTGGCATGTTGATGGCGTCATGCTGACGAATGAGACTAGAAGTCCGGATGTTGACTTAGCAACAAGAGGCTGTGCTGGACCGTATTCACGATTAGTCAAGGTGTTCATGATGATCGTCTGAATCTTTGTTCCACCTGTCACTGGTGCAGGAAGTGGATTTGATGGCGCTGGAGTTGGAGCTGGTGTCGGTGCAGGAGTTGGAGTTGGAGTTGGAGTTGGAGTTGGAGTTGGAGTTGGAGTTGGAGTTGGAGTTGGAGTTGGAGTTACAACTGGAAGGGTCTTAATCGTGATCGGCTGAGAATAGATCCAAGTTCCCGCTGCTGGACCAGTAATTGCCTGGATTGCTGTGCGAATTGTGTACGAAGTACCAGGGGTAAGACCAGCAAGATTTGCTGTCACATTTGTATTCA
>CANFRP010000059.1 GCA_947449535.1 Actinomycetota bacterium
GCAAGCCAAGTAGCAGTAGCAACTACTGGTGGTGGACAAGGCGGTGCTGGTGGTGGAGGCCGTGGAAGTTCCTACGGATACAGCAGTGGAACGCGCGGTCAGTATGCAAATGCAACTGCAGGAACAGCAAATACAGGTGGCGGCGGTGGAGGTACGGACCCCGAAGACCTTGGTGCTGGCAAGGGTGGCTCTGGAATTGTAGTTTTAAGCTACGTTGCTAGTGCGAATTTGCGAACAATTACATTCAATTCCAATATCAATACTCCGACAACAACCACACAGTCTGTCACCAGTGGTGTTTCAACTTCACTAACGAGCAATTCTTTCAGTGCGAATGGCTATGTTTTCAGTAGTTGGAATACCGCCGCCGATGGTTCCGGCACTAGTTATGCAGATCAATCCAATATAACAATCACCACGAACACCACTCTTTATGCACAGTGGGTAGCTGGTGTAAACCATACTGTTACATTCGCTGCGAATAATGGAACCGGTTCAATGTCCAACCAAACTGCGGGTATTCCTACAAATCTAAATGCTAATACATTTACGCGCTCCAACTACAACTTTGCAAGTTGGAACACTGCCGCAAACGGCACTGGATATAGTTATTCCAATCAAGGTTCATTTCCATTTAGCACTGACGTAACGTTATATGCGCAGTGGACAGCAGTGGTCACCAACTACACCGTAACATTCTTTGGCAATGGCGCCGATGCGGGTGCAACACCATCTCAAACTGCCGGTTCTTCTCAAACTCTCACTCTCAATGGGTTTACCCGAACGGGCTACAGCTTTTTGGGCTGGGATACTAATTACGCTGCAGGATCTGCCACATATCTAGATGGACAGACCTATGCATTTAGTGGGGACTTAAGTTTGTATGCAATCTGGGTAACACAAGCATCTCGAACAATTACCTTTGATGCCAACCTTGGTACTGGAACAATGGCATCGCAGAGTGCAACTAGCAACACTGTATTAAATGCAAACACTTTTACGCGAAGCGGTTACACCTTTCGGAATTGGAACACTCAAGCAAATGGTCTCGGTGCAAGCTATTTAAGCTCCTACACTTATAGCTTTGCGGCTTCGAAAACTCTTTATGCAATTTGGAGTCAGAACTTCACTATTTCCTATGACAGCAACACTGCTAGTACTGGCTCCGTACCTAATTCCCAAAGCTACTACGCGGGTGGGCCTACCGTGACAGTTCAAAGTAACTCAGGTTCACTTTCAAAAATCGGAAATATTCTCAGTGGTTGGAACACTGTTGCAAATGGAACGGGAACTAGTTACGCACTCGGTCAAATAAATTCTACCTTCAGCGCTAATACAACTCTCTTCGCACAATGGAGCGCTGCAACGTACACAGTTCTATATTCGGGAAATGAAAACTCATCCGGATCAGTTCCTTCAAGCCAAAGTTATGTCTACGGCGGAACTGCTCTTGCCCTCAGCAATAATCCATCACCACTTGCAAAGACCAACTATCTATTCAGCGGATGGAATACTGCGCCGGATGGTTCCGGAACTACTTATGCAGCTGGTGCCAGCAATGTTACTTTTGCACAAGATACGGTTCTATTCGCAAAGTGGATTATTAATGCAACGCTATCAATTCCCCAATCGTCTGCGGCAACATATCGCACTGCTAATACTTTGACGCTAACTATTGGCGCGCCAGGAAAATATACGTTTTATGCAAGAGGCAAGAAAATTCCTGGATGCATCAACCTCACGGGCAACCCTCCGACTTTGAGCTGTAACTGGAAGCCGAGCGCTCATGGTCAATTCAATATTTCAGTTACTGGCAAGGTGGGCGGAAGTTCATATTCATCTAATCTGGGCACCTATAACGTTGAGCGGAGAACTGGAGTTAGATAATGATCCGTCATAAAAAGTACGAGTATGGCGCAGTAATCTGACCGTACGTCAACAAATATCGAAAACACCTAGGGACAGTAAATCCCCATGCCTTCGAAGGTTCAAATCCGTGCGCTGAGCCACCAGCACACAATTCTGGAGATAGCATTTAGCCATGACTCCACGAATTACCTTAAAAAATACCAACCTTAAGGTCTTTCCTCTCTGCCTCGGTGGCAACGTTTTTGGCTGGTCGGCCAATGAGGAAGAGTCCTTTGCAGTCCTTGATGCCTATGTTGCGGCTGGTGGAAATTTCATCGATACAGCCGATGTTTACTCTGCTTGGAAAGATGGCAACAAGGGCGGAGAGAGTGAAACCATTATCGGCAAGTGGATGAAGTCTCGCGGAAATCGCGATCAGCTTGTCATCGCCACGAAGGTAGGAATGTGGGATGCCCAAAAAGGGCTGTCGGCTGGAAATATCCAGAGCGCAATTGAGGGCTCCCTACAGCGACTTCAGACCGACCATATCGATCTTTACTACTCGCACCTTGATGATGCTTCGACTCCACTCTATGAAACTCTTGAGAAATATTCAGAGCTCATTTCACAAGGGAAAATTCAACATGTTGCAGCCTCGAATTACTCGACAACTCGACTTCGGGAAGCGGCGCATGTCAGCCAAACGCAGGTGCTTACGAGTTATGTGGCTGTTCAAAATCGTTATAACTTGCTCGATCGAAATGACTTTGAAAGTGATGCCGGAATGGCCTGTGACCAAATGGGATTGCAATCAATTCCATATTACGGACTTGCGCGCGGATTTTTATCTGGCAAATATCAACCTGGAAGTGATGTGCAATCGGTAAGAGCTGGGGGAGTAGCGGAATATCAGAACGATCGTGGTTGGACTATCTTGAAAAAAGTAGAAGAGATTGCGCGCGAATTAAATTCATCTCCTTCTGCAATTTCACTTGCTTGGCTTCGTGCACATGGATCACTTCCGATTGCTAGCGCCCGCACAATTGAGCAAGTAAACGAGCTCGTTGAGATTGTTGAGCTATCTCCAAAACAGATCAAAGATTTGGATCTAGTCAGCCAATAAAGCTCCGATCACGCTGAATTACATCAGTGTGTTTTACCCTCTTTATAGAGTTGTAACCTCCCTGGACTTCCCTAATCACAGCTTTTGTGCCTACCAACCCTCAATCTAAAATTGAGCCCTTGGGCTAGATCCTGGGGTGAGATTTGAGGAAGGCGTGAGGTGGGAGTGTTTCACCATGAAGTGCTAACTCCGTACGCGGAGTCACGCTCCATCACGCTCATTTACGCTCAAAATTTTTTCAATAAATTAAATACTCTATTACTAAATGTAAATTGCATGAGCGCCAAGCGTGAGGTGAGCGTGAGCCATGCGTAAGGTCCGCCTCCTCGATCTTGAATCTACCTTCCTTCAAAAAGTTTCTAAATCAATCGCCGCCGCGATTGCCATTGGCATCATTCAAATTACATCGGGCTCTGGAATCTCCGACGCCCTTGC
>CANFRP010000060.1 GCA_947449535.1 Actinomycetota bacterium
AGCTAAGAACCAGAAGAGAACTGCTTCTGGATTTGCAGTGGATCCTGATTGAAGTGCGAGGGTAATCATTACTTCTTCACCTCTTGTGATGGATGAGGTCCAGTGATTGCACCCTTGTAATAGTCAGTATCTGTAGTGCCGGGATACATTGGATGTGGCGCCGGCAGCATTCCTGCGCGCATAGGTCCGAGTAGATCATCCTTTTCAAAGATTAGTTTCTCGCGAGTGCTATCGGCGAGTTCGTATTCATTAGTCATTGTCAGCGCGCGAGTTGGGCAGGCTTCAATGCAGAGACCGCAGAACACGCAGCGAAGGTAATTTATTTGATAAACCTTGCCGTAACGCTCTCCTGGTGAATATCGCTCATTTTCAGTGTTATCGCCAGCTTCAACCAGAATTGCATCTGCTGGGCATGCCCATGCGCAGAGTTCGCAACCAATGCACTTTTCAAGTCCATCGTCGTAGCGATTGAGTTGGTGGCGACCGTGGAATCGTTCTGCCGTTGGCTCTTTCACTTCTGGGTAATTAACTGTGGTGACCTTCTTAAACATAGTGATGAAGGTGACCCAGAAACCCTGGAGTTGCTTGAAGAAGCTCTTGGCTTCTAAATCTTGACCTTTGATCTGCTTCTCTGCCTTGGCAGCGGCGGTTAAACCGAGATCTGGGTAGCGGGGGGTAATTGGATTCTCAGCCATTTAATTGCTCCACTCGCTTAGATGGAATTTGAGGAACTGGGAATGATGGTGCAGGTAAGTCTCCGAGTGCACTTTCTTCCGCGCTCTTCTTCTGTGAGCGCTCATATAACGAAGTTGCGGCAAGAATGAGAAGAACAATTCCTGCAGCAAATGCGATGGTGACCGCTTTAGGAGTGTTCTGTTGTGACATCAAGCGAAGCGTCGCGACAACAACAATCCAGAGCAGACTTACTGGGATTAAGACTTTCCAGCCAAATTTCATGAATTGGTCGTAGCGCAGACGTGGCAGTGTTCCACGTAGCCAGACAAAGACAAAGAAGAATGCAATGACTTTTGCAAGGAACCAAATCATCGTGAACCATCCGCCGAGCCATTGCTCAGTAAAGGTAAGGCCAGGAAGTGCGTGGTAACCGCCAAGGAAAAGTGTTGTTGCAAGAGCTGAAACTCCGATGATGTTGACGTACTCGGCCAAGAAGAAGAGTGCGAACTTCAGTGATGAATATTCGGTGTGGAATCCACCGACGAGCTCGCCTTCAGCTTCAGCTAAGTCGAATGGTGCCCGGTTTGTTTCGCCGACCATAGAAATCATGTAGATGACAAAGGATGGGAACAAGACGACCGAGAACCACCAGTCGTGTTGCGCATCAATGATGGCATTAGTCGACATGGAACCGGAGTAAATAAATACAGCAACGAGTGAGAGACCCATTGCAACTTCGTATGAAATAACTTGGGCACTAGAACGCAGTCCACCAAGAAGTGGATATGTCGAGCCAGAAGACCAACCGGCAAGAACAATTCCGTAAACGCCGAAAGATGCAGCGGCAAGAATGTAGAGAACGCTGACTGGAATATCAGTTAATTGCATTGCGGTCTTATGACCAAAGAGATTGACGACGCCAGTCATTGGGATAACGGCAAAGGCTAAGAAACAGGCAGTAACGCTGATAATTGGCGCGATAACAAAAACAACGCGGTCAGCGGCCTTAGGAATTAAATCTTCTTTAAGCGCAAGCTTTACGCCATCGGCAAGACCCTGAACAAGTCCAAATGGGCCCACCCGGTTAGGTCCAAGGCGTTGTTGCATACGAGCAACTAGGCGACGCTCGCCCCAGATTGCAACCAGAGTAAGAAGAACGCAGAGGGCAAAGATCATCAGACCTTTAACGGTGATGAGCCAGCCAGGATCTTGTCCTAGGAGTTGAGCGATATTCATGCTTTGACCACCGTAACTACTCCAGAGCTAAAGCCCAGTGAGGGAATAACTTGTGAGTTCAGAGAATTGCGTGGAACCCAAACTGAATCATCTGCAATATCGATGATGGTTGCAGGAAGTGTGAGCGATCCATGCTCGCTAGAGATGCGAAGTAGATCCTCGTTCTTCACGCCGAGAGCGGATGCTCGCGCTGCTGAAATGTGTGCTCGCGCTGTGCGAGCAGTCCCAGCTAGGTTTGCTTCCCCTTCTTGGAGAGTGCCCAGGTCAAGTAGCAATCGCCATGAATGAAGAATTGCATTTGTACCTTCGGCGCGCGGAGTTGATCCAGCGCTTACCTTTTCAAATTGTGCAGTTGCGCCATCCCATGAACCCAATGATTCAATTTCACGGGCGGTTGCAGAAACAGTTGGCAAATTAATTGGTGTTCCAAGTTCGTCAGCCAACATCGAAAGGATGCGGACATCGCTACGAGTTTGCGCTTCATCAATTGCCTTTTCAAAACCACGGGCATGGCCTTGCCAATCAACGAATGTTCCTTGCTTCTCGGAAACCGCAGCAACTGGAAGAACAACATCTGCAATTGCGGTTACTGCGCTATGGGAAATTTCGAGTGATAGCACAAAGGTATTGAGCAGGCTAGAAAGTGCATCAGCAGAGATATCAACTGGGTCGACGCCACCGATAACAACTGCTTCTAGACCTTCAGGAGTATTGAGTGATGCGAGAATTTCGGAGGTGCTACGACCAGCTGAATCCGGAAGAGATGTGACTCCCCAGGCACTTGCTACATCGACGCGAGCAGAAGCATCAGCAACTGGTCGACCGCCAGGAAGAAGTGTCGGTAGTGCGCCAGCAATAAGTGCACCGCGCTCTCCTGCGCGACGAGGAATCCACGCGAGCTTTGCGCCAGATTGTGCAGCAAGTTCAACGACTGCAGAAATAGTTCCACCGGTTTCTGCTGCGCGCTCACCCATCAAAATGACGGACTTATCGGTAAGGCCGGCAACTGAGGAAAGTGGAGCGCGAGCTGCATTGAGCTTGTGGCTGCCACGGCTAATGCGTGGTGCAGTTGTAGAAACTTTAAGTGCGCGCTTGCGAACTTGCTTGTACAAACGCAAGAAGACGATTGGAGATTCTTCTTCTGGTTCGAAATCAACAAGTACTACTTGA